>JAKSMO010000019.1 GCA_024400545.1 Bacteroidales bacterium
TAGTTGATGCTGATTGTGGTGTGGGTGAAGCGTAGGTGGGGACCTGGGTGCCAACGTGGATCGTCGGATGGTGTCTCGATGTTGATGGACAAGGCATTGTCGGCGGTGGATGAGAGTGGATATGTTTTTGCTACCTTGATGTGGTAGGTGTGTCCTTTGATGAGTTTTGGCTCATTGAGGTATTTGGAAATTCTGTCGCCCGACCAGATTTCAGTTTCGCCAGTGAAGGTGAAGATAAGGTCGGCATAATCGTTGGTTTGCACCTCGCTCAGTATCGTCACGTCGGCTTCTAATACTGCTTCAATTTGTTTAAATCCGTCTGTTTCAGTTATATTTGTTGGTTCTAGAACTGTATAGGTGTTGCGTTTGCCTAAGGACGGCTGTTGTTTGGGGACAACCACGGTGAAGTCTGCGGGGCAGAATCTCATGAGGGTGTGGCTTTCGGCTGCTGCAAGGACTGGGTGGCTTGTGAGGCGGTTGTTGCGATAGGTATAGCGTAGTAGGTAGTTCATCCGACGCAGCTCGCCCCGGCATAGCTCCATAAGTTGTTGGTCGTTAACTTCACGGATGGAAAAGTTAGGCAAAATACGGTGGAGTGTCTCGTCGCTATCGGAATTGGCAGCTTGGTAGAATAGGTCGTGGTAGAGCAACTGCCCTGCAGTGCGGTCGTATTCCACCACCACCAAGGTCTTGGGCATGGTACTGCCCAGTCCTGAGCCTAGCCAATGAACGGTGGGAGGTGTGGGTAGTCCATAACGGTTGTGAAGTAGGGTGAAAAGTGATGGGGCAATGTCGTTGTGGGTGACAATATTTGAGAACTTGGCCGACTGGGTGATGAGCGGCGACCAGATGATGAGCGGCACATGATGCAGTTGGGCGGGATGTGTCTTCCCATAACCATAGCCATGATCGCCAGTGATGACGAAAATGGTGTTTTGGTATTGTGGGGTGGCTTTGATATCGGTAAAGAACTGACGCAGGGCATCGTCGGCAAAACGGTAGGAAGCCAGCCGTTCGGGACTATAGCCAAGCTTCGGGGCTATTGACTTGACCTTGGCTAAATATTGCTTCTGTAATTTATTGTCGTTCAAATTCAAATCCTCGTGTGTGGTAAGAGTAATGATTATGTTGGCGGTGGGTGCCGATTGTTGGGAGATATGGGCGGCAGTCTTTGTGAGGAGGATATTGTCGTGATAGCCCCAAATACTAGACATTGACTTTTCGTCATCGACTTTATACTCCTCAAAATAAGGAGATAAATAATCAATGTGCTGTGCCGTGAGATATTCGTAGATACAGTCAAACGAGAAATAGCCAGTGTAGAAAGCCTGTGAGGTGTAGCCTCCTTGCTTAAGAATGGAGAGGAGTGAATTGTGCTGCGGCATGTTGCCAAATTGGAAGCTTTTAGGCCCGCCTACCGATCCCGTGATGGCAGGCACTGCTCCATAGCTGCGTGGCGTGGTAGAGAGACAGTTTTTCCAATACAATCCGCTGTATGCCAATGTGTCGATAAATGGCATGAGCCCACAGTTCATAAATTCATCGCCCAGTGATTCCACCACCAGGATAACGATATTGGGCAATGAACTGCTTTCGGCAAAGAATGGCGAGAGAATATCTTCGGTGTTGTCAATGCGCTCTAGTGGATAAGTCTTGTCTATAGGGTTAAATTCGGGGTGGGTAAGTAGTATGGAATCAATAATAGCCTCAAAGTATGGCTCATTCTCTTGCTCGGCCAAAGAGTTGTAATGAACCGATATGAAATTTTTCCACGAGTCATCGAGGCAGTAAGCAGTCTTGTTGATAATGAAATTGTTGTGCTGCTTTACCTTGAGGTGATCCATCTTGAGGATGATGCCGAGAATCGATAGTATTCCAACAAGTGCGATGCACCAAAGGCTATGTTTGGGCTGTCGATGGCTCCAGTAGAATGCCAGCCGTATGAAGCCTCCTATAACTAATATAATAATGAATAATGGCAGAAACCACCCCAAGGTGGCAACCACGGTATCTATACTCTCGCCCAAGGGTCTAGAAAACAACTCGTTGCCTAGAAGGAAACCATTGTGAAGATTGTATATGGTGAGCCCCAGTTCGGATAGTAGCAGTAGGCCTAATGATGTTCCGCTTATTATTGCTGCCGTGATTGGAGAGAACCGAGATATAACAAGTTGCAATATGCCCACAACCATTAGAGCCCAAGATGCGTAGATTAGATTGTAAGCTAGCGCATTGGGTAGTATTGCAAATTGGTTGGCAATAGCCAATTCGCCCACTTTTAGCAGGGCGACGAGTGCCAGGGTAAGGATGGCAAGTGGTGCGAACTGGTTGAGCCGAGACATGGTTATCAATTTATAAATAAAGAATAAAAAATAAAGAGTTTTGCCACATTGCCGCGTCAGCCACTTTTTATTTTTTATTCTTTATTCAGTAATTCAACATTTACTATTTCCCTTTGAGCAGCGAGCCCAGCAGGCCGCGACCCAGTTTGAATGCGGTGTTGACCAGCTCGCGCTTGGCCTTTTGTGCGGCCATTTTCTCCAGGCTGCCCAGGATGCTGTTGTCCTTGGCTTTTTGGCGTTCACGCTCGGCGGCTTTGCGCTTGCGCTCTTCGGCGGCTTGCAGGCGCTCTTCTTCGCGCTGCTGTTTGGCTATCTCGCGCTGCTGCTTCTCCTCGGCTTTCTGCTGCTCGGCCATGGCCTTCTCCTCCTGCTGCTTGTTGAGCTTGTCGGAAAGGATTTCGTAGGCCGAAATGCGGTCGATCATCTTGTCGTATTTGCCAAAAACCATAGAGGTCTGCATCAGTTGCTGGCGCTCCTGCAGTGCGAGGGCGCCGGCCTGACCTTGGGGCGGGAGGATCTTGGCGCGCTCCACCATGGTGGGTACACCCTTGGCGTCGAGGAAAGAAACAAGGGCTTCGCCCACACCCAGTTCGGTGATTACGGTCTCGGTGTTGAAGGCGGGATTGGTGCGGAAAGTTTCGGCGGCCACGCGCACGGCTTTCTGGTCGCGGGGAGTGTAGGCGCGGAGGGCATGCTGCACGCGGTTGCCGAGCTGGCCGAGCACGGTATCGGGGATATCGGTGGGGTTTTGGGTGCAGAAATAGATGCCCACACCCTTGGAACGGATAAGGCGCACCATCTGCTCGATCTTTTCGAGGAGCGATTTGCTGATGCCGTTGAAGAGCATGTGGGCTTCGTCGAAGAAGAACACCAGCTTGGGCTTGTCGAGGTCGCCCACCTCGGGCAGCTGCTCGTAAAGTTCGCTCATGAGGTAGAGCAGGAACGAGGTGTAGATCTTGGGCGAATTGACAATCTTGTCGGAAGCAAGGATATTGATAACACCTTGGCCTTGACGGGTCTGCATGAAGTCGTAGATATCAATGGCGGGCTCGCCAAAGAATTTGTCGCCACCTTGGTCTTCGAGGCTGAGGAGTCCGCGCTGGATGGCGCCGATAGTGGCGGTGCTGATGTTGCCGTAGGCGGTAGTGTATTGGGCGCGGTTGTTGCCCACTTCCTCAAGGGTTTTGCGGAGGTCTTTGAGGTCGATAAGGAGCAGGCCTTGATCGTCGGCAATGCGGAACACCATGTTGAGCACATCGCTCTGGGTGTCGTTGAGGTCAAGGATGCGGGCAAGGAGCATGGGGCCCATCTCGGAGATGGTGGTGCGGAGGGGATGGCCTTGTTCGCCAAACACATCCCAGAAGCACACGGGGGCAGCTTTGTAGGCAAAGCCGCAGTCCTGTAAATGATTGTCGGCCACACTCTTGTCGAAATGCACATTGCCGCCGCCTGCCTTGGCCACACCCGAGAGGTCGCCCTTGATATCGGTGGCAAACACAGGCACACCCATAGCGCTGAAGGTTTCGGCCAAATTTTGCAGGGTGCAGGTCTTGCCCGTGCCGGTGGCTCCGGCTATGAGACCGTGGCGGTTAGCCATTTGGGGGAGGATGCCGAGGCGGGTGGTGCCGGCGATGGCGTTGAAGGGGATACCAGTGTTGTCTATCATAAGGCGTTGTTTATAGGGTTTCTGAATGTTTTTTTGATAGGGTCGGAAGCGACCATTTTTTTGTGTTAACGGAGATGTGTATAATTTATTGTGTGCCACTGATGTTTTTTAGGCGGGCGGAAGGGGGCTAGCGACAAAAATGTTAGCCGACCCACAAAAAATGAATTATCGCACAAGTGCCGTACAATAATATTATTTTTTTTGCGTTATCACAAAAATTGTGATAATAGATACTGATATGATTAAAGAGAATTTGGCTCAGGTGAGCAGAACGATAGCCGACGGTGTGCGACTTATTGCCGTTTCGAAGACCAAGCCTGTGGAGGATTTGCAGGAGGCCTACGATGCGGGGATGCGTCTTTTTGGCGAAAATAAGGCGTTGGAGATGCGCGACAAGCACGAGGTGCTGCCCAAGGATATTGAATGGCATTTTATAGGCCATCTGCAAACCAATAAGATTAAATATATTGCCGGTTATGTGAGTTTGATTCACAGCATCGACAGTCTGAATTTGCTGCAGGCCGTAAACAAGGAGGCCGCCAAGCATGGCCGTGTGATTGACTGCTTGCTGCAGTTTCATATTGCCAGCGAGGAAACTAAGTTTGGGCTGGACATGAACGAGGCCGAGGCGCTGCTGAGTTCGGCCGAATATGCCGAGCTTAAGAATGTGCGCATTGTGGGCGTGATGGGCATGGCCACCAACACGGACGACCGCGACCTGATACGCCGTGAGTTTCGCACCCTCAAGGGCTACCACACTCAGCTGGCCGAGAAATATTTTGCGGGATGTGCCGAGTTTAAAGAAATCTCGATGGGCATGTCGGGCGATTACGAGATAGCCATGCAGGAGGGCAGCACGCTGGTGCGCGTGGGATCGGCCATTTTTGGGGCCCGCAACTACAACATTCCCGTAAATGATTGATGCGGCAGATGATAGGGATTGAAAGAGAGAAATAATTTTCGAAAATACAAAAATAAAAATTTAACTATGTCGGTATTACAAAAAAAACGTGAGTCGATTCTTTCGTATGTGATTATTACGTTCGGTATTCTGGTATATACCTTTGCGTGGTCGGCCGTGATGCTGCCCGCTAAGATTGTGGGTGGCGGAGTGAGCGGTATCTGCTCGGTGCTGTATTATGCCGTGGGGATTCATATCCCTATTGGCGTGATGAGCTTTGTGATCAACACGCTGCTGTTGTTGGTGGGCTTGAAGTTTTTGGGCTCCAAGTTCGGCATCAAAACCATTTATGGCATCATCGCTTCGTCGCTGGGCTTTATTTTGTGGCAGCAGGTGCTGCATATCGACATGCTGTTTGATGTGTCGCAGTTTGGCGGATTTATGTGCGCTATTATTGGCGGTGCGCTGTGCGGCGTGGGTATCGGACTGGCGTTCTCGATGGGTGGCAACACAGGCGGAACGGATATTATTGCCCTTATCCTGAGCAAGTTCTACAATATATCGCCCGGCAAGGTGATTATGTATCTCGACCTTATCATTATCGGTTTGTCGTTCTTTGTGTCGCACAAGATTGAGAATGTGGTGTTTGGCTATATCGTTATGTTCACCATGACCTATGTGCTGGATATGATTGTGGACGGCAACAAGCAGTCGTATCAGATTATGGTTTTCTCCAAGAACAATGCCGAGATAGGCGACGCCGTGACCAAGGAGATTGGCCGCGGAGCCACCTTGATGGAGGCCGAGGGCTGCTACAGTCATCAGAAAAATCCGGTGCTTATCATCATGGTGCACCGCACCGATAAGTCGTCGGTGATGCAGCTGATTCACCGCATCGACGAAAACGCCTTTATCTCCGTAAGCAAGACCCAGGGCGTGTATGGTCGCAATTTTGAAAAACTGAAATACTAAATATAAATAAATCTATTCTTATGATCTCCCCTTCACTTTTATCGGCTGATTTCGGTAATCTGCAGCGCGATTTAGAGATGCTCAACTCCAGTGAGTGCGATTGGTTTCATGTGGATGTGATGGACGGTATCTTTGTGCCCAACATCAGTTTTGGTCAGCCCGTAATAAAATATATCAAAAAGCATGCGCAGAAGCCCCTTGATGTGCATTTGATGATTATGGACCCCGGCCGCTATATCAATGATTTTAAAGAGGCTGGCGCCGATATTATCACCGTGCATTACGAAGCTTGCACCCATCTGGACCGCACCCTTCATGCCATAAAAGACGCAGGCCTCAAATGTGGCGTGGTGCTCAATCCCGGCACACCCGTGGCTATGCTTGAAGATGTGGTGCAGATATGCGATGTGGTGCTCCTGATGTCGGTCAACCCCGGTTTCGGCGGTCAGAAATTTATTGAAAACACCTACGAGAAAGTGCGCCAGCTCCGCGCCCTCTGCAACCGCAAGAACCCCGCCTGCCTGATCGAGGTGGATGGCGGTGTGAATACCGAAAACGCCCCCAAGCTCTATGCAGCAGGAGCCGACGTGCTGGTGGCCGGAAATGCCGTGTTTAAATCAGCTAACCCTCAAGAAACCATCAAACAACTGCAATGCAGAGACCTCAACTAATACTTGCCCCGGGCAAAGAAAAGGCCGTGCTGCGCAGGCATCCGTGGATTTTTTCGGGTGCTGTGCGCAAGCGTATAGGTGCGCCCAAGGAGGGCGACATTGTGGATGTGCTGAGTGCCTCGGGAGAATGGCTTGCTGCGGGTCATTTTCAGGACGAGAGCATCATTTGCAAAGTGCTCAGTTTCGACACCCCCGATGTGGATCCTGTATCGCACCCCGAATTTTGGGCCGAAAGAGTGCGCCAGGCCGTGGCCTACCGCCGCCGACTGGGTTTCTTTGATATGCCCGATACTAATGTTTTCCGCCTGGTGCATGCCGAAGGCGACTACCTGCCCGGCTTGGTGGCCGACTATTATAACGGAGTGCTTGTGCTGCAGGCCCATAGCGTGGGTATGCACCGCACCTTCCCCTTGCTGGCCGAGCTCTTTGCCAAAGAGTTGCAGCTCTCTTCCATCTTCGACAAGAGTTCATCCACCCTGCCTGGCGGCGGTGTGGACGACCGCTATATCTGGGGCGAGGAACCCCAGGAGTGGGAAATATGCGAGGATGGCAACCGACTGCTCATCAATTTCTTTGAAGGTCAAAAGACGGGCTTCTTTGTTGATCAACGCGAGAACAGACACCTTGTAGGCACCCTGTCGCCTCAGCGGCGAGTGCTGAACTGCTTTGGCTACACAGGCGGGTTCAGCTTGGGAGCGCTGCGTGGCGGCGCCAGCTATGTGGAAACGGTGGATATCAGCAAGAAGGCTATAGCCCTGTGCAACCGCAACGTGGAGCTGAACTTCGGTCCCTCGGCCCCCCACAAAGGCGTGGTGGCCGATGTGCTGCAGTATCTTGATACTGTGAGCGATCAGTTCGATGTCATCATCCTCGACCCTCCGGCTTTTGCCAAGAACCACCGTTCGCTGCAGCAGGGGCTTAAAGGTTACCGCAATATCAATCAAAAAGCGATGGAGAAAATCCGTCCGGGCGGATTGCTGCTCACTTTCAGCTGTTCGCAGGCTGTAAGTCGCGACGATTTTCAAACCATGTGCTTCACTGCCGCCGCTAATGCTCACCGCAAGGTGCGCATCGTGCGTCAGCTTCCTCATGCAATGGATCACCCCGTAAGCATTTACCACCCTGAAGGCGAATACCTTAAGGGCTTGCTGCTTTATGTAGAGTGATTGTAACAATTTAATTATGAACGAAAAAGGATACGAAAGAATAGACCGTTACGACGAGAAACGTGTAGCCGAAATAGGTCAACACTATAAGGCCATATTGGAACTTTTGGGCGAGGACCCCCAACGCGAGGGACTGCTCAAATCGCCTGAACGTATAGGCAAAGCTATGCTCTACCTTACCCAGGGCTACGATCAGGATCCCGAGTCGATACTCCGCTCGGCCCTTTTCCACGAAGACTACAAGCAGATGGTGGTGGTGAAGGATATAGAGATGTATTCGCTTTGCGAGCATCACATGCTGCCCTTTGTGGGCAAGGCTCATGTGGCCTACATTCCTAACGGCACCATTGTGGGACTGAGCAAGATACCCCGCATAGTGGATGCCTATGCACGGCGGCTGCAGGTGCAGGAACGCCTCACCAAGCAGATTAAAGACTGCATTCAAAACACCCTCAACCCCCTCGGTGTGGCCGTGGTGATCGAGGCCCAGCATATGTGCATGTCGATGCGTGGCGTGTCGAAGCAAAACTCCGTTACCACCACTAGCGATTTCACCGGTTCGTTCAAAAAAGACATACGCACCCGCGAGGAGTTTATGCGTCTCATAGGTGCCAATCTACACTAATTGCAATAATCGGGCCTTCCGAAATACCTATTAGAAAATTACTCGCAATGAAAAAGCTGATATCATTCCTTTTGGTGCTCACTTTGGCACTTCCCGTTCTTCGGGCACAGCTCACCCACACACCCAACGGCGCTGTGGATAACAACGCTAACGCAATCCTTAAGAAAGCTGCCGCTAAGATGTCGGGCACCGTAAGTTTCAGCGTAACGGTGGTCAACCGCGACGCCAACAAGAAAGAAACGCTGCGGCAGAAAGCCGACGTGCTGTACAACTCGCCCCGCTACAGAGTGAAGACTGGCGAGGTGGAAGTGTATAGCGATGGCAAGTCGGTGTGGCAATACAACAAAGCCGCCAAAGAAGTGGTGGTGAGCCCGATGGTGGAAGTGGATGACGACCTGATCAACCCCGCCAACCTGCTTTCGAACTACACCAAGACCTTCCGCGCCAAGCTAATACGCGAAGAGGAAGACGGCACCGCCGTTATCGACCTTCAGCCCATGAAGGGCAAGGCTTTCCACAAAATCCGTCTTTACATCAACAGCAAAACAGGTTTGCTTAAGAAACTAGAACAGCACAACTACGACTCGTCGCGCGGAGAATACACTATCAGCAACTTCAAAAACACGAAAGCCACTGATGCCGACTTTGCCTTCGATGCCAAGTCCCACCCCGGCGTGGAAGTGGTGGACATGCGCTAATACCTATTCTGCAATCTTAATTTCTCAATCCTCATGCTCCTACTTTTACTTGAAACTGCCACCCCCGTTTGCTCCGTTGCTCTGGCTTGCAACGGAAAGATATTGGCCGAACGCCATTCGGCTGAGTCCAACGCCCATTCCTCCAAGTTGGCATTGTTTATCGACCAGCTGATGAATGAATGTAAGGTGAGTCCTCACCAATTGGATGCTGTGTGTGTGTCGAGCGGCCCGGGTAGCTACACCGGCCTACGTATCGGCGTAAGCTCGGCCAAGGGCTTCTGCTATGCTTTGTCGGTACCCCTCCTTTCTGTACCTACACTGCAGGGTATGGCGGCTCAGTATTTTGCCCAGCATCCTGACTACCAGGGTCTCGTATGCCCGATGATTGACGCTCGCCGTATGGAGTGCTACACGGCCATTTACAGTCGTGATGGCGAGGTGAAGCCCGTGAGTGCCGACATCATCGAGGCCGGAATCTACGACACCTACCTCAACCAAGGCCAGGTGGTGTTTTGTGGCGACGGAGCGGCCAAGACACAATCGCTGCTAGGCGTGCACCCCAATGCAGTATATGCCCCTGAGTTTGAAATTTCGGCAGCGGGTCTGTTGCCTGTAGCCCTAGATAAGCTGGCTCGTAACCAGGTGGAAGACGTGGCTTATTTTGAGCCCTACTACCTAAAAGACTTCGTGGCCAAGAAATCCGTAGTTCGAGGACTGAGAAACTGAAAGAATTGATAATTAATAATTAATAATTAAGAATTAAGAATTGCAAACAACGACTAAGCAACTAAACGACTAAGCAACTAGGCAATTAAACAACTAAGCAATTAAACAACTAATCCCCTCAACAACTAAGCAACTAAACGACTAAGCAACTAAGCAATAATACAACTAAGCCCCCTAAACAACTAAGCAACTAAGCCCCTAACCCTCAGCGCCCCACTAATGCTCCGCTATACCCTCAAACGACTGATGTATGGTCTCCTGGTTTTGCTGGGAGTGGTTACCTTAGTGTTCTTTCTATTCAACATACTTCCCGGCGATCCTGCCCGCATGATGCTGGGTCAGCGGGCCGATGCTGAAAGTATTGAGATCATCAATCGTGATCTGGGACGTGACAAGCCCATCGCGCTGCAATATGTCAACTACCTCAACGACTTGCTGCCCGTTTCGTTGCACAACAATAGCGACCCCCAACATTATTTCTATCTTTCGCCCGACAAATACGCGCCCTATACCCAGTTGATCAAACTAGGGCACACCTCGGTGGTGCTCAAAGCCCCATATCTGCGCCGCAGCTATCAGTCGCAGCGCAAAGTAAGTCAGATTATTGCCTCAGCATTCCCTCAAACGGCCCTGCTAGCCGTGGTGTCGCTCACCTTTGCACTGATTGTAGGCATATTGTTGGGTGTGCTGTCGGCACTCTACAAAGACAGCTGGGTGGATCGCGTCACCCTTGTAGTCTCAACTTTGGGAATGTCGCTGCCCTCATTCTTTGCCGCCATTCTTATAGCGTGGTTCTTTGCCTATGTGCTGGCCGATGTCACTCACCTCAATATGTTTGGCAACCTATACACCGTTGACGACTACGGCACAGGCGAATATCTCGACATCAAAAACCTTATTCTTCCTGCCCTAACGCTCGGTATCCGCCCTTTGGCCACCCTCACCCAGCTCACACGCAACAGTATGCTTGAAGCCCTGTCGCAAGATTATGTGCGCACAGCCAAGGCTAAAGGACTGCCTTTCCGTCGTGTAGTGTTCCATCATGCACTGCGCAATGCGATGAATCCCGTTGTTACCTCGGCCTCAGGCTGGTTGGCCGGTTTGCTGGCTGGAGCCGTGTTTGTCGAGTACGTCTTCGACTGGAAAGGAATGGGCATAGTCATCGTTGATGGTCTCGACAAATACGATTTCCCCGTGGTGATGGGGTCAATCCTCTTTATCTGCGTGCTCCTGATCGTCATCAATATCATTACCGATATCCTCTACGGCCTTCTTGACCCCCGCGTCCGATTCGAAAAATAAACCTAATAAGTAATAACACATAAATCTAAAGCATAATAAAATCCCATGCCCTTTACCTATCCATATCCCCGCCCTTCGCTCACTGCCGATATCGTCATGTTTGGTTTTGATGGAGTCGGATTAAAGGTATTGTTGGTTCAGCGCGATGTGGAACCATTCCGTCATGCCTGGGCGCTGCCGGGAGGTTTTATGCACGAAGACGAGACCTTGGAAGCCTGTGCGTTGCGCGAATTGTACGAAGAAACCCATTTCACGCCCGATTTCCTTGAGCAGTTCCACACTTTTAGCACTGTAGATCGCGACCCGCGTGGCCGTGTGGTAACCACGGCATTCTTTGGCCTCATGCCCGTGTCGGAGGTGCAGGGTGGGAGCGATGCTGCCGATGCACGCTGGTTTTCCCTCGACCAACTGCCTTCCTTGGCTTTCGACCATGCCGAGATACTTCGCGTAGCACAGTCTTGCTTGCGCGAGCGTATCTATTTCGAACCCATAGCTTTCCGCCTGCTCGAACCCAAGTTCACCATGACCGAGCTGCAGCATGTCTATGAGGTAGTGTTGGGCACCCAGTTTGATAGGCGCAACTTTCAGAAAAAGATGCACGCATCCAAGATTGTTGCCCCTGTCGGTGAGCGAAGAGTAGCTGGTCCTAGTCGTCCGGCCTCTTTGTATTCCTTTGTTTCCGACCAGTATCGCACACTTAAGCATAGCGGAGTCACATTCGAATTTTAGTGGCTCAAAGTAGATTGTATCATCCCCAGGTTATTCAAGATTATACAGTAAACTAGAAAACCAATCATCTTCTTGGCAGTCTCGACACCTTGTGTGATCGGGAGGAGTCATTTTGTGCATTCTCAAATTGTGATTACCCGTTTAGTTGTATATTTTCAAGGACTGAAAGTGTAGTTTTAACGTGATTTTTGGAGGCAATTTCTTGAAAAATGGGTTGCTGACGACCCGTTTTGCAAGGTGTTATTTGTTGAAACTGGATTTTTTTTTTTTTTTTAATATTGTTGAATATCAGTTTATTAAAATTTAGTAGTGTAAAATGTACACAAAATAATTTGCTAGTTCGAAAAATAGTCGTATCTTTGCGTTAAAATTACACAAATAAAACTCAGTTAATAACACATTAAAAATGGAGGCAAAAATGAAACATTTAGAACGAGGCGACGAGATATTCGTATTTGGAAGCAATGCCAACGGGTTTCACAATGGCGGTGCGGCACTGAGAGCACTCACGAATTATGGCGCGATATATGGACGCGCGGAAGGGATTCAGGGCTGTTCGTATGCGATACCTACGGTGGGCGTGACATTCGCTCAGCTGGCCAGGGCCGTAGGTAGGTTTTGCGACTTTGTGGAATTGAACCCGCAGTTCACCTACAAGGTTACGGCCATCGGATGCGGCAGTGCGGGCTTCTCGCCGTATCAGATAGCTCCCTTATTTGCACGAGTGAGCGACCGCTTTAACGTGAAGCTTCCTATGGAGTTTAAGGCTGTTTTGAACGCAATTTGAAGAAAACGTGCAAGCCAGATAATAATACCAAGGAAAGAAAGTTAATATATCACAACACATACATTATTAATTACAAAAATTTGAGATTATGTTAGGAGCAATTGCAGGCGATACTATTGGTTCGGTTTACGAATTTGATAATATTAAGACGAAAGATTTTCCGCTGTTCGTGCAGCGCAGCACTTTCACCGACGACAGTGTGATGACTATGGCTGTGGCTCGGTGGCTCACACAGGGTAGCGACCGTACGCAGGCCGATCTGGAGCGCAGCATGGTGGATTTTGGCACACACTTTCCCGATGCCGGCTATGGCGGTGGGTTCAAATGCTGGCTTTTCTACCCCCACAAGCTGCGCCCCTACAATGGAGCTCAACCTAGCCATAACCGCCATCCGTACAACAGTTTTGGTAACGGTTCCGCTATGCGAGCCAGTGCTTGCGGATGGAAGTTCGACACCCTGGCGGACACCGAATACTGGGCCGAACAGTCGTCAATCATCACCCACAACCACCCCGAGGGAGTGAAAGGGGCGCAGGCCACGGCAGGAGCCATCTTTATGGCTCGCAACGGGGCTTCGAAGGCCGAAATTCGCAACTATATCGAGCAACGCTATGGCTATAAGCTGGACTTTACATGCGACGAGATACGACCCTATTATCGTTTCAATGAGACCTGTCAGGATACTGTGCCACAAGCTATTGTTGCTTTCTTGGAGAGCACTGATTTTGAAGACTGTGTGCGACTGGGTGTATCATTGGGGGGCGATACCGACACGCTTTGCTGCATTGCCTGTTCGATAGCCGAAGCCTATTATGGCGGAGTGCCAGAATCCATTGCCTTGGAGGTGTGGCGTCGTGTGCCCAAGCTCTTCAAGTCCACGATGATTGATTTTGCCGCTTGCTCGGCCTACCGCCTGCCCGAGTGCTGTCTGGCGGCTCGCCGATAGGCTAGGGTGGAATAAAAGGGAAATTCCATCGTTTATGCGGACATCCTACGGATATTCTACGGTGATGTTACGCTCGATTGGACCGCTCATTCTCCGTAGCATTACCGTAGAATGAGCGGTACTACTATTATGGTTGGCTAATCCAAAAAAAATCGTATCTTTGCATCACCAAAAGCTAGTTGAGGAATACTGATATGTGGATGTTTATGGTGCAGTTGTGCAGTTTTCTCTATTAGTGAAAATACAACTATATTGACTCGACATATAATTTTGCCCGGCTTAACATGGCTCATTTGACCGATATTTTTTGGATTTTTTTTATGGCTTTTGGGGCCGCATTTGTGCAGCGTGTTACTGGATTTGGTTTTGGCATCTTTATCATGACGGTGCTGCCGTATCTGCTGCCTTCGTATGGCGAAGCCACCACATTGTCGGGCTTATTGTCGATTATGACGGCGGTGCCCATTATGGGATACATTTGGAAGCATGTGGATTGGCGCAAGCTGCTGCCCATCATGATTACTTTTTTGGTGGTGTCGTGGGGTGCGGTCGGGCTGGTGGCTGTGGCGGACGACGGATTGCTCAAGCGGGTGCTGGGAGCGGTGCTGATATTGGCGGCGGTATGGTTTTATTTTTTTGATAACAAGGTGCATGTGCGCCCCACTATCGCCGTTCAGGTGGCTATGGGTGTGCTGTCGGGTATGATGGGCGGTTTGTTTGGCATGCAGGGGCCGCCGGCAGTGCTGTATTTTTTGGCTGCTGCTAAGGATAAGGATGAGTATATGGCCTTGTCTCAGGCGTATTTCCTGATAGGCAATTTAATGATGACGCTGTACCGTGCGCAGCATGGTTACCTTACGGCCCAGGTGGGCTACGGATGGTGTATTGGCGTGGTGGCGGTGTTTATTGCGGTGTGGCTGGGAGGCAAGGTGTTCAAGCGCCTGTCGTCGCAGCTTTTGCGCAAAATCGTTTATGCTTATATGGCCGTGAGCGGTGTGCTGGCGCTATTGGGCTAGGGGAGGGTGAGTGTCACCTCTACACGGCGCGACTGCGGGCGTGCGGTCTTGCTGGATATCTTGTTCGACAACACTAATGGGCGATCGGAGCCGTAGCCTCGTGCGCTGATAGCCGACGGACGGCAGCCGTGCTCGATTAAAAAGTCGCGTATGGTGTTGGCGCGTAGCTGTGTGAGTGCCAGATTTTCGGCATCGCCAGCATTGCCGTCCACATGGCAGCCTATTTCAACCAGATAGTTGTGGTCTTTGATGATGTGGGCCAGACGCAGCAGCTCGGCTTGCGACTCAGACGTGAAGTTTTTGCTTGCCACATCAAAACTGATGCTGTTGAGTGTAAACATCACGGGCTCACCGCTAGCAGTGGGGTAGGGGGAGGTCTTTATGGTAAGGCTAGGGATAGCGTTGTCGTCGTAGAGCTCTATTTTTTGCGAAGTGGGGTAGTAGCCGGGATGATTCACATACACACCATAGCTTTGACCCAAGGGCAGCACCATAGTAAAATTGCCGTTGGCTGTGGTGCAGCGGCTTTTGACGGCGCCCGTGGAGGGATCTTCAAAGCAGAGGTTGGCGTTCACGGCGTTGCCGTCGTTGTCGGTCACTGTGCCGGTGATGAGGGCCACTTTTTCGGGGCGCACCAACTCGTGCAGTTTGGCACTGTAGATATTCATCGAAGCGTCGCGTTTGGCATAGATAGCCGTTTCGCCGTCGGTGGTCACCATCATACCATAGTCGTTATCAGAGGTATTGATGCCGCTGCCGATATTCACGGGTTGCGACCAATGGGTGAAAGTGTCGTCGAGACGTCGGCACATGAATATGTCCATCTGTCCTAAGGCACCATGACCTTCGGAGGCGAAATAGAGGGTCTTCATGTCGGGGTGCAGATAAGGTGAGCGCTCGTCGAATGGGGTGTTGATGGTGGGGCCGAGCTCTTGGGGTTGCGACCAGTTGCCGTCGGTGTCGATTACGCTAAAATACAGATTAATGGAGGTGTCGATTTCGCGTTCGGTCTTTCCCAGTGCGGCAAAGATTATCACTTGGCCGTTGGCGCAGAGCTGGGCGTCGATGCTGCGCAGAACGCTTAAGGGAAGTTGTGGGCGGCCAACGCTCCATCCGTCGGCGGTGCGGATACCTTGGCTGAGCAGTCCGGACTGGTAGAGGGTGATGGTGTTGCCGTCGGGCGAGAGCGCAGCGGGTATCTCGTTGCCGTAGGTGTGCGAGAGGTCCATCACCAAGCTGGCGTTGCTCCAGCCTTTGGCCGAGCGGTGGGCGGCAAACACATCGGTGCCACCAATGTTATCGGTGCGATTCTTGCCGGCAAAGAAGAGTGTTCTGCCGTCGGCGCTCAACACGGGGGCAAACTCGTCGCCTTTGGCGGTGTTGACCGTGGAAGGCAGGGCATCTACCCTGGCTCCGTGCATGGTTTCGGAGGTGAGGGTGGCTTTGAGTTGCTGGAAGGAATAGTCGTCGCCAAAATAGTCGGCATAGAGATTAACCGTGGCCAGGGCTTTGGCAAAGCGGTTGTGGTCGATATCGTCCTTTAGTAGCTGTTGCAGCATCACCATGGCTTCGCGGCAGGGGGCAATGGCGCGGATGCAGCTGTCGCTGATGTGGTAGTGGTAGTTATTGTTGAGCTCGAAGGCTACCGAGTCGTGCTGGTACTGCTGGTGGCTCATGAGGTTGGGGAAGAGGGTGTAGAATTGGTCGAAATTGCGGATAGAGGTGCCCAGATAAGCCTGGTGCAGGAAATAGCCTATGCGCTGCTGATTGACGCTGCCAGGGGTGAGTCGGGTGGCGGCAGCCGATGCGGCCTGGATGCTATGCTGACGCAGCGCATAGTGGGTGAGGTGGAGCATGGCCGTGTCTTGCCAGGCCGAGGAGGTATGGCGGTCGAGGTAATGAATGTACGACTGCCAGCGAGCAGTATCTACTTCGCGGTGGTATTCTATACTGTCGGCCAGCCAGATGACGCGCTGGGCATATTGACTTTGGGGGAACCGCAGGGCATAGCTACGGTAGTATTGCTCGGCATCGAGCTGACACACATTGCGGTACTCGACGGCATACATGCTGTCGGTGGCACGGGCATAGAATTGCGACCGGGGATAGGCTGTGCGGAAAAGGTCGAAAGCAGAGGCGGTGTGCTGTTGGTTGGCGGCATCAAAGGCTATGCTGTCGCGGATGACGATGGCTCGGCCTACGAGCAAAGAACTGGGTCGGCGGATGATGAAATCCTGCATCATGTCGAGAGTGCCGGCTTTCTGCGCATTGACGAACTCCAAGGTGTCGCGCAATGCCGTGGCGGCGTCGCGCAAGGAGTCGGAGGCCATTGTGTAGTAGGATAGGAAGTACTGCATGGCATCGGGGGTGCCGATACTGTCGGCTTGGTGCAGTGCCTGTCGGCAAACTTTGTGCAAACCATAGTCGAAAAGGGCGGGCGAATAGCTATCGCGGTCCCAGCGTTCGATGTATTTGGGGTCGGCATTGGCATAGATGCTTTTTACTCGGACCAGATGGCTGTAGGCACTGTCGTTGTTGTGGCCAGAATAGGCGGGGATGGCAAAAATCTGGTAGGCGGCATAGTGACATTCCAGGCTTTGGTTGTCGCGACTGATATGGCGGAGGATTTTTTCGGCAGCCTTGTCGTATTTCCCTTTCTCAATATCACGACGGTAGGGATATTCGGCTTCGGCTGGCACAGGGTTTTGCGCTATGGCGGCCTGTGCCAGCATAAGTGCGAAGACTATCGCCCAAGGGCGGCAGTGGGAGATGATATGTGGCATTTAATTAGTTTAGTGTGATGTTGTGTTCTTGTTGGTCGTCAACGAGGGTGATGGTGGTGGGCTGCTGTTGCTCGCCACGGTTGTAGGTGATGTTGTAGGTGGTGGAACCAAAACGGTATTTCACGGTGAACTTGTCCCATTCGGAAGGCACTTGGGGCGCGATGGTGAGCTGGTTGCCGCGTTTTTGCAGACCGAGTATGTTCTCGATACCCGTTTTGTAGGCCCACGATGCCGAACCGGTGTACCAGGTCCAGCCGCCACGACCGGGATGCTGGGGATTGCTGTAAATATCGGCAGCTATGCAGAAAGGCTCTACCTTGTATTTCAGCACGTCGGCCAAGGTGGAAGTGCGGTGGATGGGGTTGATGAGCGAATAGAGGAAGTAGGCCATATCGGTGCGTCCTTCCTTAAGCTGAGCCATAATGTACCACATGGCTCCGTGGGTGTATTGGCCGCCGTTTTCGCGCACGCCTTCGGGATAGCGCATGATGTAGCCGGGATGGTTGGCCGAATGTTGGAAGGCCGGAGTAAGCAGCTGTATGATCTCGTGTTCACGGTTCACCAGTCGGGCATCGGTCTCGCGGAACACTTTCTCTTTCTGCTCGGGAGTGGCCACATCGGTGAGGATGCTCCATGCCTGGGAGATCAGGTCGATCTGGCATTCGGTGTTGTTGCGTGAGCCCATGGCATCGCCATTGTCAAAATAGGCACGGAGGAACCAGTCGCCATCCCACGCGTTTTCTTGAAGGGCTTTAACCAGCTGGCTTCGGAAAGCGCTGAGTTCGCTGATGTACGACAAGTCGGCACCAGGCATCATCTGCGTAAGTTCTTCCATCTTGGGCAGTAAGTCGCAGAGGAAGAAAGCCACCCACACACTCTCGCCACGGCCTTGTACGCCTACGCGCGACATGCCGTCGTTCCAGTCGCCACAGCCCATGAGGGGCAGTCCGTGGGAACCGATGCGCGACATGGATCGGTTGATAGATTGGCGCAGGTGCTCGTAGAGCGAAGCATATTCGAATCGGAAGTCTTTCTTGTCGATAGATGTAGCCACTTTGTATTGGGGCACAGTGTAGTTCATGCCACGTTCGGCTTCGCCGGCATTCAGGCGGTCAGCCTGGCAGAAACATACCTGCTCGTTGAGGATGCTCGTGTCGCCCGTGATGGTGATATACTGATAGGTGACGAAGATGAGCCACAGGTAGTCGTCGCTGAAGGTGGTGCGGGCACCCAGCAGCATACTTTCGTGCCACCAATGCAGCACATCGCCTTCGGCAAACTGATGGGCTGCGTGTTCGAGAATCTGACGACGGGCGTAGTCGGGGTTGCTGTAAAGCACCGACATGCAGTCTTGCAACTGGTCGCGGAAACCGGTGGCGCCTCCCACCTGGTAGAAGCCTGCACGGGAAAAGAGGCGGGCTGTGTAAACCTGATAGAGATACCAGCGGTTGAGCATGTAGTTCAACGACTTGTCGGGAGTTTCCACTTGAATTACACCCAAGGTGTCGTCCCAAAACTTCACCACTTTGGCATATTCGTCCTCAATCATATCCAAGGTTACTCGGCGCGGATGGTCGGTGGGCGATTCAAGGGCGGAGATAATGAAGGCCAACTCTTTGTTTTGGCCGGCAGGCACACTGAGGTGGAATCCCAAATGGGTGCGGTTGGGCGTGGAGTTGTCGAGTAGGGTGATGGGCTCGGTGGACGATAGGCTGGCGCGGGTGTCGCCATAAATGGCGTGGTACACATTGCGCACGGTAAGTGCATTCTCGGCCTCGTTCCATTCGCTGTACAGGTAGCGAGAGGTTTGCTCTTCGCACTGGCCCAGTACCAGCTTATACACCATGGCCATATCGAGTTCCAGGGTGTCGGATGTCTTGTTCTCTATCTTGATTTGATAGTATTTTTCAAGTCTTTCGCTCGAAACAAACACTCTCACCTTTACTTTGAAGTCGTCGTAAGCGGCATCGAACGACGAGAATCCTTGTCCGTGACGGGCCGTGGCGGGCACAAACTGCTGGTTGTTGATAATCAGCATCTCTGAGGCGTTGTCTCTCACTATGTCGTTGCTCCAGCTTGTCAGTTTGAACTGTTGGGCGTTGAAGGCAAAGGTGAAGCCTGCCATGGTGGAGCTGATCACGCAACCAAATCTTGGATTGGAGATAACGTTCACCCACGGCATGGGGGTGTTGGTGTTGGTCACCACATAGTCGCGACCCTGGTTGTCGTAGCCGCCATATTGGTTGTAGAAATCCAATGCCGACCACACGCGGAATTTGGCGCTGGGTTTCATTATGGGATAGTCGGTAGTGTCTTGATAGTGCATGTTTTCCTGCTCCATCTGCTCCAACTGCTGGTATATCTTCACGCCGTTGTGGGCATTGAGGGCCAGGCGGGCCACAGTGCGCAGCAGGGTGCGGTCGTCGTCGGTTATCTTGTCGCCGTCAAGCACATACACTCTGCCTGCCTGAGCGTGGCTCTGCCATAGGTGTTCGGTGTTGGCAATGTTGCGGATAAAATGGGCCAGGCCTTCCTGGTTCTGCCCCTTCTCATCGTTGATAAACACGATGTCGAGCACCACGCCATGTACTTTCAGGTATTCAAAGGCGCGCATAGTTTCTTTGGCAAAACCTGTGTAGCGAATGTCGTCAATCTCCATCAGCAGAATGTCCAAATCGCCCGAAATGCCATATTTCCACAGTCCGTTTTGAGCCAGGCGATTGTGGGCAAGGTAGCTGCGGCGGGTGTTGCTGAGGTTGGCCGACTGTAGTAGATATTTGGCTAACCAATTGTAGAGGCGCATCTGGGAACCTTTGAGCAACGACATGGAGTTGCGCATGTTGTTGAATACCGATGCTGTTTCAAAGGCATTGGTGATGTCCAGTGTGTCGCGATACATTTCGGATATTCTCATCAGTTGTTCGCGAGCCTTGCCAAAGGCGGTGAGCATTACCACGGTGACTTGCTTGCCGGCAGCCACTCTCACTCGACGGCGCATCGACATGATGGGGTCGAGCGTGGTGCCTACGGTGCCGGTCAGGGTGCGATGACTGGTTATGATGTCGGCATGGCGCAAACTGCCGCCGCGACCCAGGAATCGGAGGCGCGATGTCTCGTATTCGGGTAGGGGGTTGGTCTCTGCATCTTCGTCGAGTACCAGCAATTTGTGCATTACAATATATTTTTCGTCGCGAGCTTCCTGCACAGGCTTGGTGAGGAACAGGGCTTGCTGCTGGTCGTCGTAGTCCGACTGGATGTTCATGCTGTTAAACACACGGTGCGATTCGTCGCCCTGATGGGGAGCAAGCACTACTTCGGCATAGCTGGTCAGCTCCAGTTCCACCTCCTTATCGCCGTTGTTAGTAAAAGTGATGCGACGTATTTCGGCAAAACGGTCTTTGATCACCGTTACCTCGGTCTTGGTCTCAATGTTGTCGTCAACGCGTTGGTATTGGATTTTGTCGGAGGCAAAGGTTACCAGATACTTTTCGGGCATCACGTCCAGTGGAGCATAAGTATTGCTCCACAGATGGTCGTTGCTGAGGTTGCGCACAAACAAGAACTGTCCATAGGGTTCGGAACTTACCTGGCGGTAGCGGTTGAGCATGATGTTGTTGAAACGAGAAAAACCACAACCACGGTCGTTCAACATCACTGTGTATTCGCCGTTGCTGAGCAGTCCTAGCTCGGGCACGGTGGCTATGCCGCTGTATTCGCGAGCGTCGCTCTCGGTTTGCACCTTGGAGTATTGGAATCGTTTGTACTGGGTTACCTTCAAATCGATATAGGGTTTCACCTGGGCTTTCTCCTTCAGCATGGTCTCCATCGATCGCATCACGGGTTCGGCCATAAAGAAGTGCTGCAGGCAGTGGTCGGTCAGATAGTTGGTTAGGCTGGCCAGGATCATGCCCTGGTGGTGGGCGTAGTGGGCTCTCACGGGCACATGGTCCTCCTCGTCAAACGATTCAAAGAATCCCATGTTGTCGTACATTTTCAGGTCTTTGAAACGCAGCATGTTGTCATATACCGCTCTGTCGTTCATGCCAATGGCCATCAGCGAGCTGTAGGGCGATATCACGATTCGGTCGGGAGTGGTGTTTTGGAATTTGAGGTAAGGAACGCCAAAAGCATGGTATTTGTAGTTTTGCGCATCGTCCAACTCGTGGTAGGCGGTTTCCGAAATGCCCCAAGGCAGGTGCTTGGTGGCGTCGGAGGGGCGCGGCCCGTTTTCCACGTTGGTGATAAATGCGCGTTGGGCGCGGATGGCAAAGCTATAGGTCTCGTCCATCAGTGTATGGCGGTAGGTGGGCAGGAAGATGAGGGGCATGAAGTACTCAAACAGGGTGCCGTACCATGAAGCCACTCCCTTGAATCCTTTGTATTGCACCAACGTCTTGTCCAGGCAGAACCAGTGCTTGTAGGGTGCGTCGCCTTGAGCCACGGTAAGGAAACTGGTGAGTCGGGCTTCCGACGCAAAGTTGTTGTAGTGGTAGGGTAGGAGGGTATTGCATCCGTAGTCGTAGCCAATGCTGAACACATCCAGCTCGGGATTGTAGAGCTTAGAGAAATCGGTGTCAACGATTAGTGCCGCCACACGTTGGCGTAGCGCTTCTGTGTCGGGGTGCTCGGCCTTTGCCTGGGCCAGATATCCTTTCACCACATACAGGCAGGCCACAAAGTTGCCGCTGTCGCAGGTGGAGATAAAGTAGTTGGGCAGTTTGTTGAGGTTAGAAATCTGGTACCAGTTGAATAAGTGTCCGTTCCATTTCTCAAGTTTCTCCACTGTGGTAATCACTTGGTTTAAACGCTCAACGGCATCGTCATGTGTGATAAATCCAAGCTCGGCGGCCGAGATAATGGACGTGAGCGAGTATCCTATATTAGTAGGGGAGGTCTTATAGTCGGTTTTAGTGTCGCGATTCAGCTGGTAGTTGTCGGGTATTAAGTAGTTGTTTTCGGGGGTTATCAGCGTGTCAAAGAAATTCCAGGTATCGCGGGCCCAAGTGCGTACATTTTCGGTCTCTTGGGCGTTGAGGGTCTTCTTGTCCTGAGGGAATTTGCGCCCCAGCCAATACATCAGAATAGGAGCGCCTACCCATGCCACGCATGTGAAGGCGGTGGCCACCCACAGCATCACCGAGTCGAGCCAGAAGTCTGTCAGCACCAATACCACGGCAGCGCACACATAGTTGAACCAGAATTTACGCAAATAGTCGGACAGCGTGCCTTTGGTGGATTTGGCGGCCTCGTCGGAGGGCACCCAGTTAAGTAGGTTGCGATGCGACACCGTCATGCGGTAAAGCGAGCGCACGATGGCGTCGGTGTACATCCAAGCCTCTTTGGGCAGTAGGGCAAACTGCACCAGCGATCTGTATATCACCACGCCAATGCCTCGCAGGAGGGTCATGTAATATTTGTATCGTTTGTTAAATCGAGGCAGGTGGGCAATCTGGCCCATGAGGAAGAATAGGATGGGCGATGCCACGGCCAACAGCACGGCCAGCACAAACCATGCGGGATTGTAGTATCTGGGCTGGAGCATGCTAGCATAGCCCAAGAAGATGGTGAGCAAACATGTCAAACTCAGCAGGCTGCGGCGCAGATTGTCAAAAATCTTCCAACGTCCAATGGCGTTCACTTGGTTTTTCACCTTCATGCCCTGCTCGTTGCGCACGGTGTTGCGCAGCCAGCCGATAATCTGCCAGTCGCCACGGGTCCAGCGGTGGTGGCGCTTGGCGTCGTCGATATAGTTGCTGGGGTTGTCGTCAAAAAGTTCCACATCGTTGATCAGTCCACAGCGAATATGGCAGCCTTCAATTAAGTCGTGGCTTAAAATTAGGTTTTGAGGGAAAGCGCCTTTTAGCACCTGTTGGAATATGCGCAAGTCGTAGATGCCTTTACCGCAGAACGAACCTTCGTTGAAGATGTCCTGGTAAAGTTCAAAGCTGGCTGTGGTGTAAACATCCAGTCCGCCCAGTCCGGCAAAGAGTTGCGCATAGCGACTCTTGTTGGTCACTTCCACATCCACGTTCACTCTGGGTTGCATAATGCCGTAGCCCCCATCCACACGGCGGCCGTCGGCACTCAGTCGGGCACGGTTCAGCGGGTGCGCCATGGCACCAATCAGCTTCTGTGCCGAGTAGAGTACTAGCTGAGTGTCGGTGTCGAGGGTGATCACAAAAGTGATAGGGGTGTCAATCTTTTCGCGCCAGCTTGTCAGCGTTTCGCAGCGGAAGTAACTTTCCTTCTGATCGTTGGTCAATTGTCCGAGCAGCAAATCGTTGAAATGCAATATGGCACCGCGCTTGCGTTCAAAGCCCAGCCAGCAGCCTTCTCCTTCGCTGTAGGCTCTTTTTCGATATACAAAATTGAAGATAGGGGCTCCGTATTTTTCGTTCAGTTCGCGCACCTTCTCTGTACCGGCTTTCACCACCTCGTCGTCCCAAGGCATGTCGGCATTGTCGGCAGCGGCAGCGTCGCCTATCAGGGTGTAGTAAAGATTTTGCTGGCGACGTTCCAATCGCTGACCATCCGAGGCGCGGTTCAGGTTGCTCAGGTAGTACAGCTCCAACTGCTCCAATAGTTCTATGGTCTTTTGCCTATTTTTCAAAATGGTGGGCATAATCACCATGGTGGCATATTCTTGGGGAATGATACCGTCTTTAAATTTAATCTTAAAGGTGTTCACCGGTTTGTGGCACCAATAAAGCACTTGGTTGAAGAGGTCTATTACCAGTTGGCTGGCAGGCACCAGCAGCACTAGGGCGCAAAACAGTGCATACCAAGGGTGTCTGAAGGCCCAAAACGCAAAGAGCAATGCCAGCACCACCGACGACACCGCAACAATGCTGATATACAAATGCGCTCTCAGCCGCACGCGTTTGGGCGGAAATAGTTGCCAACCCACATGTTCCTCGTGTTTGTCGGCGTTAGCCACCAGCTCTTTCACCAGGTCGTACTCACTGACCTTGCGCATTCGCGACATGCGCACAATCTGCGCCCGGTAGTCGTCCTTGGTCTTGTCGTACATCTGGTCATACATACCCACCTTCTCGTTCTTCAGAGCTTGTTCCGAAAAGCTCACGGCATCCAACAACTCAGCCATGGGCAGTTTGGTCATCTTCTTCAGCGAGTTGAAGATGTTCATCATCAGCAAATTCTGCTTGGCGGCATCGTTCAGATGCTCCATATCGGCGGCCACCTTGTCGGTAGGCTTGTACAAATAGGCCTCTTGCGCCGCCAGTTGGTTGCACAGTTTGGCCAGCTCGGCCAGTAACACAGTTTTGGTGAGTGGCAGCAGGGCGCAGACCTCTGGATACGACAAGTAGTCTTTGTGTTTTACCTGCACCTGGTTCAGATACCGGAAAAGAAGCGTCTTGTCGATCTGGTAGTGACTTTTGGCTAGCGAAGAGCCAATCATATCTTCCAGTTGTTGCATTCGTTTGGCCGGTATTTGGCGGAAAGTTTTGCTCTTCAAATCCACTTTCAGCACTTTTTCCTGCTCGCTGATCATATAAAAGTTGTCCAGCACCCATTCGTTGGTGCTGCCCACCAAGCGTTGCGATTTCGTTTGCTCAACCAATATCAGGTAGTAATTGGTAATATCGTTAATGCTCTCTCTAAAAGTATCATACGTGCTTTTCATAGGCAAAATGAGTGTCTTTAAAAATTTTTCAAAGATACTCATTATTTTTCAAAAATGCAAATTTAAATAGTAAATATTCTTATTATAATTATGTAATCAATTCGTAGTTAAAATTTTAAAACAATGCAGAACTCTATTTTTTCAATCTACCATCTAAACTCTCGGTTTAAGGCTTAGAATCAGTAGTCAGAAGGACGGGAAAAATGACTTTTTGTAGGGTGTGAAGAAAATTTTTTTTGGTATATGAAAAAAAATGTGTAATTTTGCACCCGATTTCAGAACGAAGAAATCCGGTCCCATAGCTCAGTCGGTTAGAGCAGCTGACTCATAATCAGCGGGTCCTTGGTTCGAGCCCAAGTGGGACCACTCAATAAAAAAATCTTAAAATTCCGCAAATATTATGAATATCGATTGGGCAAATTTACCTTTTGACTATTTAAAAACCGACTATAATGTCCGTTGCTACTATCGCAATGGTCAGTGGGGTGAAACCGAGGTTTCCTCCGAAGAGAGCATTAACATCCACATGGGTGCATCCTGCCTTCACTATGGCCAGGAAGCATTCGAGGGTTTGAAGGCTTTCCGCTGCAAGGATGGTAAGATCCGTATCTTCCGTCTGGAAGAGAACGCTGCTCGCTTGCAGAGCACCTGCCGTGGCATCATGATGCCCGAACTCAGCACCGAGAAGTTCCGCGAGATGTGCATCAAGGTTGTCAAGATGAATGAGCGTTTCATTCCTCCTTATGGCACCGGTGCTAGCCTCTATCTCCGTCCCCTTCTCATCGGTACCGGTATCACCGTTGGTGTAAAGCCCGCTAACGAGTACCTTTTCATGATCTTCGTTACCCCCGTTGGACCTTACTTCAAGGGCGGTTTCAAAGCTAACCCCTATGTTATCACTCGCGACTACGACCGTTCCGCTCCTCTCGGTACTGGTGTCTATAAAGTCGGTGGTAACTACGCTGCTTCTCTCCGTGCTCACGTTGAAGCTTGCCATGGTGGTCAGTATGCTTGCGAGTTCTATCTGGACGCTAAGGAGAAGAAATATATCGACGAGGCTGGCGCTGCTAACTTCTTCGGTATCAAGGACGGCACCTATGTCACTCCTAAGAGCACCTCTATCCTTCCCTCCATCACCAACAAGAGCCTTATCCAGTTGGCTGAAGATATGGGCATGAAGGTTGAACGTCGTCCTATCGCTATTGAGGAACTTGCCGAATTCCAGGAAGCTGGTGCTTGCGGTACTGCTGCTGTTATCAGCCCCATCAGCCGTGTTGATGATCCCGCTGCTGGCAAGAGCTACAACTTTGGCGACGAGCCCGGTCCTTACAGCACCAAGCTCTACAATGCACTCCGCGCTATCCAGCTCGGCGAAGCTGAGGATGTTCACAACTGGAATACCGTGATTGACTAATCCGACTAGTTGAGATCTAACATATCTCTAATCCCGTAACTTCGGTTGCGGGATTTTTTTATGCATACAACTCTTTGTCGCGGCGAAGTTGTGAGGTTATAGCCGAGTAGAATTTGAAAGAAAACGATTTGATGTGTAAGGGCTAAAGCCTGGAGCCTTGGCGGAGTGCTGGCCTTATGAGAGCGAGGCTCTCAACGCCCACCACACCGCCAATTCTCTACCCCCTTTTTAAAAGGGGGCACTTACACATCAAATCCGAAAACCTCCCTTCGGTCGCGAAAATATCGCTCACTATCGTGAGCAAAAACAAGAATGACTTCTTTTTCCACATTTGTTGCAAGGCATTGATTGTCAAATTGTATTTTATTTTTGCGACCGAAGGGAGCGATATTTTCGAAAGTTTTCGCTGTTGGCAGGCAAGCCCCCAAAGGCTTGCCGCTGGTGGTGTGGTTGGCGGGCGGGAGAGCATCCCGCAAGGGTGCTTTCACGCACGGCAAGCGCAACGCCAGCTTCAGCCCTGCCTTAAAGCAGGGCTGCCAACAGGTTTTCTTTTAAAAATATCATGCGGGTAAATTGCCAACTTCTGCGCCAAAGTCGCACTATTCGTCACCCTCATGAGGTAATCATTTCTACTTGTCTCGGTGATTCATAGTTGTCGTAGGTTGCTATAGCGTTATCCTTGTTTTATTTTTTTTTGCAAAATGTATTTTGTTGATAGTCAACCATATATCCCCCCCCCATGTGCAAATTATCAAATAAAATGATGACTATATGGAAAAAAATGTGTAATTTTGCAGACTGAAAATATAAAAGCCAACTGATGGGTTAATGGGTTCCTCCCGTTTAGAAGGCTAAAATTAAATTAATAGAACCCACCTTTATATATGAAGAAAATTTGTACTATTCTTTTCTTTCTATCATCTATGCTAGTTGTGATGGCACAGATGCGAACAGTTTACATCTACCATCCCGGCACGGGCGAACATCGTGGAGGCTTCTCGGTGACTCCCACTTTTGGCAAATCTTTTATCGAGTGCGGCTTTGATAATGAGGGAACCCAGATTGCCTCTCTCTCAAACCTGATGGGCATCGGTATCGAGGGCTTCTGGGGCTATGATACCGAGCATGGCAACGCAGTGGAATGGAGCAGCTTGTCATCCTTGGGTCTGCGCTACCAGTCGTTCGGTGGATCTGTGGTGGATGCACTCAATGTCGCACATGATGTAAGGGTTGCCGCCCCTATGGCATATTTCAAAGTCACTGAAGCTCTGCTTATCCCCATCAACAGCCAGCTCCATTTGGGAGTGGGTATTGACGCTATGCTCAGCTATAGTTTCACTGGCGGAGTACATGTCGATGGCGAAAAATATGCAAAGTCGCCTAACGAAAACTTCCTGACCGGTTTTGGCATTACCCTTGGCGCCATGGTCGAGGCCAAATATTTCATTACCGACCAGATGTATGTGGGCACTCGCCTGGGCTATATGTTCTACACCTTCGATCTGCGCAACTTATTAGATGATGAGTCTCTGTCGTCGATTGCTGGCGTTGTGAGTCTGAATCAAAATGGCAATACCGCCAGTTCTATCCATCTCGCCGAAATTCAGCCCTTCAACCTCAGCCTTCAATTAGGTTTCCGTTGGTAATCGGTCATTCCCTATTTTTTTATACTTGCTGCCCTTTCCGCTGCATTGCCAGCTACTAGGGGCAGCATTTTTAATTGATAGACAACGCAATAAAACCTTTGCTAGCGCAGCCAAGCGACCTTGTAGTATTTACTTTCATATCTAAGGGGTATTCTCAAATAAAGGTGGGCTTGCTCAGAACAGCGAAAAGTTAGAATAAAAGACCGCATAGAGTACATTACACTAACAATCAACCATTTGAATAATAACTCTTTCATTTTTTGAAACCGAAAACTGAATAATTAAAAAAATGCGTATCTTTGCATTGTTTTTCTAAGTTCGCAGCATGAGAAGTTTGACGACCATATTCTTAGTTCTTCTTGCCAACCTTGCGATGTTGGTTCATGCTGTTGTGCCCCATCATCATCACAATAAGCTGTTTGCTGCCGTTGTCAATCTGCTTGACGAGGATAGTCAGCAAGCTTTCAGCCATGCTCATCAGCAAGGGCGACATATCCATTTTGCAAGTTCTTGTACAGGCCAAGAAGAGGAGTCAAAATCAAAGGTTCTTGTTATACAGTCTTATTGTTGAGACACAATAGGTTGACAAACCAGTATTGCATCATGCGTAGCTGTGCATTCCTCCGAGTAGCAGGTTGACACCAAAATAGGTGATGAGCACACTCAGAAATGCCAGGATGCAATATATCTGATAGTTGCGAGGTTTGTTGAACCATGGGCTGTGCTGTGCGTAGAGGGGAACGACATAGATCATCAGCGAGATCAATGCCCACACCTCCTTGGGATCCCATCCCCAGTAACTACCCCAGGAGATATTGGCCCAGATTGAGCCCACAATGATTCCTGCTGCCAGCAGCCATACGGCGGGGTATAGCATCAGCATACTTACGGTGCGCATACGCTCTTGTTCTTGTTGGCCACCGATCAACGACGCTATGGCTATCAACAGTACAAATGATAGGAGCATATAGGATAACATGATGACAGACACATGAATGCATAGTAAAGGTGATTGCAATACCGGCACTAGTTGAGTCATCACTGTATCTCCACCACTCATCATCGCAACCATGAGTGCCAGTCCCGCCATCAACAAGCCTGCAGGCATAGCTATGGGCAGTCGGTTGTGCAGTATCCATCCGCTCAAGGCAAGAGTCATGGATAGGAATAACATTATTTCAAATCCATTTGTTAGCGGTATGTGGCCTTGGGCTATCCATCGCAACGTTTCCAGCAGCAAAACATAACCCCCTAATAGCATAGCGGCTGATGTTCCCGTCAGGGTGATCCACTTTTGCATCTTGCGGCCACGACTCATACAAAAGATGAAATATACAAACAGGATTATGCCTAATGTAGTGACACCCATAGCTATAGGTTTTATACGTGCCAACTTGTTCCATCCATGCTCGGCCATAGTGCGAAGTGTCGTTGGCAATTGGTTTTCAGCTTGTTGGTGTTGAAATTTTTGGAGTTTGGCCATCAGCGTGTCCAATTGCTGTAGGTGGCCTTGGAATGCTTCTTCTTGGCAATATCCTAAAAAGTGGCGCACAAAGAGATACTCTGAGTCGTCCATATCTATGGGTAATCTGTCGGCCGGACTGTGCCACGATGTAGTGCCTGTGCTGTCGGCTATGGGGAATAGTCTGAACAAGCGTCCTTCCATGAGCATTTGCTGCAGTGCTTGCTGGTCGGCCAGATGCTTGCCACCTTTGGTGGGCACATCTATCCATTCACTTGGATATAGCATCCATCCACTCAGCACTTGTTCTGCTGTCAGTCCTGCTACCGAGTATTTCCCATATAGTTGATACGTAACGTCATACGCCAATGTTTGTAGTGGGCATAACCTGTCATGATAACTTACATAAAGTTGCCCGAGTTGTTGTGCTTGTTGGCGAGATAGACTTTGAGGCGTGTTGGCAATGGCCGTTTGGCCAAGGGCAATCATGAGTATTAACATGGCAGATAATTTAGAAAGCAATCTGCGATAATTGCTGTTTCGAGCTGTCATCATCCATATAAAACCCAACAGCATCAGGCCGAAGCCTGTGTATACTAGGCCTATACCCCAAGGATCGTGTGTGACAAGTATGGCCGCACCGCCATCGGAATCATATCCCATCTGGTAGAATCGATAGTGGCGATAGCGGCCTATGTGATTCACGCTGATTGTCATTTGATGCTGTTGTCCGGTTGGCTCACTAATAGTAAGTAGGCTCGAGTAGTTTTTTGCGGCATCCGACCCTAGGTGTTTTTGCACCAAGCAATCGTCAAGCCGAATGGAAAAAGGCAGTTCGTGGCTACTCTCGCCTTTGAAAAGTTGCAACTGGTATTTAGAACTGCTGAATTGGGTAAACAAAGCACCTACTAGTATTAATATCAATGAAATATGAATCATCAATTGAGGTTTGTTGCACCACACTTTTTGTTGGATTGCGCGGATTGCGACCACGATAGAAAGGCAAATCCATAGGCCGATAAACCAGATGGATGCATAGATTTTGTCGATGGCTGTAGCTACTCCCTGTTGGCGTTGAATCACGGTGCCAATGGCCATAGCCACGATGGTTGCCAAGAACAAAAGGATGAGAAAAATGTTGATTGTCTTGTGTTTTTTCATGTTGTTAATCATTTATTTATGTTGCAAAGATAATCACTTTTGGTCATTTAACGACTAACCAATAATAGTGATTTTGTGAACTATTGGCATCTCGTTGCCGACTAAGATTGGAGGTTTAAGGGCGGATCAATTGCTGATTATTCGTTTCTTCAATATATTGATAGTTAAATGTTTGTGAGTGTATTGATAATTATTGATAGTGATATGGCGAATTAAAAATCACTATAATTGATTAGGTTTGAGATGGAATAATGGCTGTATTTTTGCAGCATCAAAATATGAGAACAAAAATACGCTAATATGCAGAATAATAAGTTTTTAAGTTTTTTTATTATGGCAGCATCATTGAGTCTGGGCACACATTCTTTAGCCCAGTCGACGGATACGCTGCAAGCAGTCACGCATCCATCGCGGCTGGTGATAGGCGGCTATGGTGAGGCTACATATCAATATAATATGTATAGTGACAACTTTAACCGTTATAAGTTTCCGACCAAGTATGCCGACGACCAGGGATTTGGTCGTGTGGATATTCCTCACGCCGTGTTGATGCTTGGCTATGATTTTGGACAGGGGTGGAGTTTTGGCACCGAGATTGAATTTGAGCATGGCGGGGTTGAGGCTGCCGTGGAGATTGAGGATGATGAGGCTGGCGAGTTTGAGAAAGAGATCGAACGTGGCGGCGAAGTGGCTCTGGAGCAGTTCTGGATTCAGAAGAGTTGGAGTCGTGCGGCCAATCTGCGCATGGGCCATATTGTGGTACCGGTGGGTGCCACAAACAATGCGCATCTGCCCACTGAGTACTTCGGCGTGTTCCGCCCCGAGGGCGAGTCGACCATTATTCCTTGCACTTGGCACGAGACAGGTGTGAGTTTCTGGGGACGTAAAGGCGTGTGGCGCTATGAGTTGCAGTTGATTCCAGCATTGAATTCCAGCATGTTTGATAAAAGTTCGTGGGCCAATGGCGCATCGGCTTCGGCCTATGAATTCCGTAGTGCCAACAAGATGGCTCTTGCCGCTCGTATCGATTGTCATGCGCTGCCCCATATCAGGCTCAGTGCAAGCGGATATGTGGGCAACACCTTCGGCAACGATATTCTTACATACGCGGGCTCGCGCTATGCCGATGTGAAGGGCACTTGTGCGATAGGATCATTTGATATGTTAGGGCGTTGGGGACATTTCACACTGCGGGCCAGCGTGTTGGGTGGCTATCTGGGCGACGCCTATATGATTTCGGCCTATAACTCATCGCTTGACAATAGCTCCAATTCGCCTTACGCACATACGATGGTGGGGGAGAAGGCCTATGCTCTCGGATGTGAGATGGGATATACACTGGGGCAGAAGTGGACACCTTTCGTGCGCATGGATGCCTACGATTCTTATATTCCGGCTCAAGGGCAGACCGACTATCAATGGACTGCACGACAATGTGTTGCTCTGGGTTTTAACTATCGCCCCATCGCTGAAATAATAATTAAAGCCGAGGCTGGCTATCGCAATCTGGCCCCGCAGTACAACGATGAGCCCTGGGTGGCTCTGGGCATCACCTGGGCTGGTTTTTTCAAGAAATAACGTTTCACTAAATAACAAAAAATATGACTAAAAAAATCTATCACAAACTGGCTGTGGCCCTCTTTGCTATAGCTGTGCTATTTTCGTTCTGTGCATGCTCGGACGAGACAAATGAAGACACGCATGCCGTTCTCAAACAAAACATCCTCAAGCAGTATGTTTCGCATGTCATCACACCCACCTACAGCCAGTTGGCTGCTCAAGCAGAGCAATTGGTGGTTGACCTTCAGGCACTTCGCCAGCAGCCCACTGATGGGCATGTGCAGGCCGCCTGTGCCACCTTTTTGGAGGCTCGAGCTTGGTGGGAGAAGAGCGAGGCATTCCTCTTTGGTCCGGCCAGCGACTTTGGTATCGACCCCCATATCGACAGTTGGCCTTTGGACGAAGACGCTTTTCGCATCATGATGTCCAACGACGCCCAAATCAATGCCATGGACAACGACGAGGGCGATATATATGCTGGCGACCATCTGGGCAATTCGTTGTTAGGATTTCATGGTTTGGAGTATATCCTGTTCGAAAATGGCTCTCCCAAACCTGCTGCTAGCATCAGCGACAAAGAATTGGTGTATGCCATTGCGGTAGCCGGCGATCTTCGCAACCATTGCTATCAGTTGGAGGTGAGCTGGATGGGGGATGAAGCCCCTGTAGCTCATGTTCAAAAAGTTGAAGATCTGGAATATAACTCTACTGTCAACGGAAGCAACAACAGCTATGGTGATAACATGGTAAATGCCGGAACACTTGGCAGTACCTATGCCAGCACCAGCAATGCCCTCATGTCTATTATCGACGGTTGCAATACCATAGTGGATGAGGTGGGAACTTCAAAGATTGGCAAGCCCTATCATGGCGAGGATGTCCATTACATAGAGAGCCCTTATAGCCAAAAATCAATCCAGGACTTCTACGACAATATCATCAGTGTGCAGAATGCCTACATGGGCGGGGTAGAAGGTGAGCGCAACAGCGACCTCTCGGTGCATTACTTTATCAACAAGCTGGATGCAGCCGTGGACAGCCGTGTGCTAGCGGCCATCGACAATTCGCTAGCCAAGATTGCCGGTATGAAGGCACCTTTTGTACTCAACTATACACACGCTACGGCCAAAGAGGCAATAGATGCCCTGGCCGAACTCGATGACGCTTTGAGCGCAGCATACGATGTATTAAGAACTGAATAAACAATAAGATGAAAAGAGTAATTATAACTATCACTGTTGCAACAGTTTTGCTGACAGCATCCTGTGTGCACGAGACCGATGTTTTCGACCTTGAAACCACAGCGCAGATTGAGTTGGAAACTTATGCCGGTGGCCGCCTGGGCACCACCTTCAACAGCTCGGCTTCGGCCTATCAAGACCCTGCACCCGCAGTTGCAAATGCTGGCATGCTCAATCAATTCAAGTATGGCGAGTACTTCTTTGACCGCACCATCACCCAAAATTCGGCTCCCTTCAATGGATTGGGTCCATTGTATATACGCAGTTCCTGCGTGGCTTGCCATCCCGGCTATGGTCATGGCAAACGTATGGAACGCTATCGTGCCGACGACTGGGGCAATGGCTATCTGCTGGTGCTTAGCGACCAGAACGACAATTACATAACCTGTGTCACTGGTATGCCACAGACCAAGGCTGTGGCTCCATTCAAAGCTCCCATCAACGAAGATGGCATTCATATCTCGTGGCTGCCTTATACCGATGAGTGGGGCAATCGTTTTCCGGATGGCGAGACCTATAGTCTGATATATCCCGAGGTAAGCATCGACGAAAATGCTTTCTATGTGCCCCTTGACATTCCTTACTCCCAGCTCCGTTGTCGTTTGGAGAGCACCATCGGACTCTATGGCGTGGGCTTGCTCGATGCCATCCCCGACGATTCGCTCAAGGCCGAGTATCTCCGTCAAACTCAGGCTGGTGTGTCGCTGAACCCCGCCATTTGGAACGGTACCGACTGGGCCAAGACCTACGGCAATACCGACCATCCGCTTCGCTTCACCTACGCCCTCAGTCGCGGCCCTCTGCAAGATGCTCCGGGTGCTAATGCCATTTGGAACATCACCAATGTTACTCGCTCCAACAAGAAATCACACTATATGACCAAGGTTTATGCCACCACGGCCTCGCAGGATCCCGAGGTGCAGGCTCAGTTTTACGACTATTTTCCGCAATACCGTACTGAAGCAGGGGTTGAAACTGATATATACAACTATCTGATTGGTGGCGACTTGCCAGCTGAGATGAGCGACGAGGATTATGTCAACTTTATGGTGTGGCATCGCGGCCTGGCAGTTCCCGCAGCCCGCAATCTGAAAGATACCACCATCCAGCGTGGTCGTAAATTGTTCAGAGAGATTGGCTGTGCCTATTGCCACCGTCCGTCGTGGAAGACTGGCGACGACAATTTTACTGATCCTACGGGTTTCTTTAGTGATGGTGATGCTCGTCTGCCTAGATTCCCTTACCAGACTATCTGGCCTTATACCGACATGGTGCAACATCGCCTGTTTATGCAGAACGACATCCGCACCGGCTGGTGCCGCACCACACCTTTGTGGGGTAGGGGATTGAGCCAGATATGCACAGGTGCCAGCGACCGCCTGCACGACTGCCGTGCCCGCAATGTGATGGAGGCCATCATGTGGCATGGCTCGCGCCAGAGCGATGCCCGCCGTAGTGTGGAGAACTTCCGCCAACTGTCCAAAGCCGATCGCGACGCGGTAATCAAATTCATCGAGGCTATCTAGATGAGTCGCACTTGTCTATAAGTTTTTATTTGTATGCACATAAAAATATCCCGTGGCATTACCACGGGATATCTTTTTTTTAGGAAAATGGAAGGATTCTCTATTTTGTTGTCTTGCTTGCGTAGGCGCGGGCATAGGCGTTGTGGCGGATGGCGTCGGCGTAGAAGAGGAGGTCCCAGTGGTGGAGGTTGCCGGGCTGGCAGTAGGCATCCAGGATGGGGAAGCGGTAGTCGTCCATGTGCTTACCTTCCACGATGAGTACATTGTAGTTGGTGTCTACATGCACGCTAAGCGTGTCGTTTTCAAATACGAATGTCGCCGGGGTCGCATCGGTGCGATAGTTGATGGGGTTGATGCAGGTAGCGGCATCGGCATTGACAACGGGCCAGATGGCATCGGGGGTGGTTACAGAGTTGAACGACACCACTACGCCACGGCTTTCGGCGTTGTGGGCAGGGCGGACAAACTGATTGGCCGTGTCGGCAGCCGAAAGTCGGTAGCCCATGGAGTAGGACACCACCATGCGGCTGTATTCGTCGGGCGTGAGTTGCTTCAGTATGTCAATCAGGTGCATAGAGCCTTGGCTGAAACCTGCCAGGATGAAGGGGCGGCCATTGTTCAGATGTTTGATGTAGTAGTGGAATGCCGCTACAGCATCTTCAGATGCCTGGGCGCGGACATTGGCAAATTCTTCTGCAGGCAGACCGATGGCACTGAATGTAAACTGGTGATAGTAAGGGGAGAAGAAGTTGACGGAATCGCCAAACATCTGTCGTGCATAGTCCATCTCGGCGCGTATATAGGTGAGTTCTTCCGGGGTGTTGCGGCCAATGTAGCGCTCGTTGCCCTGCTCGTCTTGTTCGCTCAGAATCTCGGTGGATACGATATAGAATACATCAACATAGTTAGGATTCACAGATGTGCCGGTAGTGTACCAGTAGGTGCTGTCGGCCCAAGGGGATGTTGGCTGTTCGGCTTTGCTGCATGATAGCATTGTGATGAATAGGAGTAGCACTAGTATACTCTTTTTCATAGTGATATGTAATTTATTATATTATTTTATTTTTGTTACTGCTTATTATAGCTTTCTTTCTCCAGTTGTTCCTTGCTCAATTTCACATTCCAAGTTATGCAATGCAGCGCACCTCCCTCATTTGCAATATCACGCATTCTCAGTTTGCGTACCTCGCAGTCTGGATTGGCTTGTTTGATTACGGACAAAGCTTCATTGTCTTCAGCAATACCAAAAACTGGAACTATTATCTTCTTACCCACTTGAAGATAGTTGACATAAGCCCAGTTGAAATCAGTATTTTGATTTTCGCAATTAAATCTCAGTTCGCTTACCTTAAATCCCATCTTCTCGATCAGGTTCTTTTGAACCTCGGCTTCATCAGAACAGAAATCGTGATGGTTGCTCATAAGCACTTTGTTGCCTCCACACCAGCGAAAGAACCCATCGGAATGTCCGAATATATCGGCGTATTCATCTTTGGGATTGATGCAATGCCATGGTATAAAAATAATTTCTTTACCAAACGTATCACATAATCTTTTTACTAATTCAACGTCGTTCTTAGGCTTTCCGTTTTCTGAAAATACTTTATTGGTCATCACTACATAATCTCCGCAGAGAGTTACATTACCGCCATCTAGTACCAAATCTGTTTCTTGATAAGCGATCCCCAAGTATTCGCAAGCCTCTTTGGGAATGGTTCTACGTTTGGGAAACTGGATGCTTTCCGGATTTTTGGGGTCATACTTCAGATAGTCAGGGTCAAATTGATACAAGACAAAGTCATTCTCGTCCAGCTGTATGGGCATATAGTCCCTAACCCAAATATCTTTAGTGTTTTCGATTTCCCCCCATTCAATGCCCATCTCATCCATTAATTTGGTAAGTCTTTTATACACATCTTTGTATCTTCTTTTTAACAGAGAAGATACGTAAACAAAATTAGTGTCAATATCATTAATCATTGCTTATTTATTTCTGGTTCATCTTTTCTGGTGAATCCCCACTTTCGGTCGTCCTGACAATGAGTCTTTTTCCCATTAGAGTCAAATTTAGGCACATTGTTTCTTGAATGAGATTCAATCTGCTTTGTCATATTTCGTTCGTCATCAATCCAAGTGACATTGTTGTCACCACAAATGCCAAAGCCCGAAAGAATAAAGTATAAGCTTAATACTTGGTTGTTAAAGCAGTATTCATCTTTTTCAACGAACATGTATTTGCCATGTTTCTCGTTTTTCTCCCACTTCAGATACTTTCCACCTTTCTTTACCTCATATTCCCTAATTAAAGCAGACGCACGATATTGTTCTACTTCATTCTCAAATGTGATATCAAAACCTGAGCTGTGTGCGTTGATACTCATCAATGGCAGATAGGGAAGATGTTCTAAACCATTTCCATTGCGATGATAGACAATATAATCCTTAACTCCATCAGGCCGTTCGGAGTGATAATAGAATTCAACGGTTTTGATATACACTCGAAAGTGTTCATTGCCAGTTGTGTCTTTGACCGAAAGGTATCCTCCATAGAGAAAGTTTTGGGACAAGTTGGTAAATACTACTTGAAGATCCGCTTCATTGTTGGCACCCTCAAATGTGCGTAAAGATTCAATGAGTTTCATATTCAGTTTGTAGTTAAAAATAATTCTTTTCGGAGCTTTTCTTACCGCCCAGCACAATGATTTCGGAGATGCAGAGGTCGTCGTACTTCTTGCCGGGAATGGTAGCTGGGATGGCGAATGTGATTTGCTTGACGGCTAAGTATTGGGGGTATCCTAATGTGGCCATACTTCCATCTTCAGATTGCACAGGTCTGTTTGCCATGGGGATGAGCAGTGCTTGGTCGGTGAGTCCCTGCCAAGTGAAGGTGCTGGGAATTGCTGTGGGCAGGGTGTCGGGGGTATAGGTATCTTGACGGTTGTCGTAGGAATAGAGGGCAAATGGGTAGTGGATGTCTTTTGGGTCGTGTCCGTATTCATCTTTGCGGTCTTTGGTGCTGACCAGCATGGTTTGTGCACGGCTGTTGTTGATGTAGCTGTTGCGATCTTTGCAATAGCCGTTGTAGAACACGATGCCGGTGACGCGCATAGAGTCTTTGAAAGTGATGGTGATATAGTTTTCGCCTCTGGGGTCGGGCTTGATCACGGTGGCTGTGGAGAGATCTAGGTCGGAGAGGTTGGCTGCGGGGTATTTGCTGTCGCTACCCGACACTTTGACTGTATATTGGCTGGGCGGTATGCGGTGGCTGAGGATGTCGGCCACGGGTTGGTGATTCAGGTTGGTGGGGCAGAAGAAACTGATTTGCAATGGTTCGGCTTTGGCAAGGTCGAAGTTGCGGGAGAAATAGGTGTAGAGGTTCTCGTTGACTTTCTTCAGGGGCAGTCCGTGAATGCAGTTTTGGGCATTAAACACGCGCCATTCCTCTTTGTCCTTCTTGATCACATAGTTGGTATGCAGATTCACCTCAAAGGTTTCGGCCTTGCCATTGCCCCAATAGGAGGCA
>JAKSMO010000002.1 GCA_024400545.1 Bacteroidales bacterium
ACTCATCACTGATAACTCATCACTGATTATTTGAAAAAAAAATTTGGTGGATTCAAAATTTATTCGTAACTTTGCAATCGCTTTGAAAGGGTAAAGCAAACCAACAATCCTCAATAGCTCAGTTGGTTAGAGCACCTGACTGTTAATCAGGGGGTCGCAGGTTCAAGTCCTGCTTGGGGAGCAAAAACAAGAAAAGCCGCATAAAATGCGGCTTTTTTTATTGATAACAGTATTTTTTATTTCTTTTCGTTGAGCACTTCAATAACTCCACGACGCATGGTGCGGATATTCACTCCGTGGGCTTTGAAAATGTAGTAATACGTGCCGCAACGTGACGGACTCCACCAGTCAGCTTCGGATGCTATATTCTGTATGTGATAAACGCGGGTACCGTAGCGGTCGTAGATGCTGAGATCGTTGTATCTGAAACAGTTGTTCTCTATCAGTCCGCCAATCACGAATCTATCGTTCATGCCGTCGCCGTTGGGGGTGACCACATTGGGGAAAGACAGCGAGGTGTCGCAGTGGTCGCCATTCCAGAAGATGTGGAGGTAGTAGTGGACAATGCTATCGCAGCCGGCTTCGTTGTAGGTTTGGTAGAGGTAGTCGGCCACGGTGTCGGTGAATACGGTGTCAAAGGCAAACCAGGGCAGCTGTTCCTCCACGATGCTGTCGCGGATTTCCACCTCGGAAGAGGGGATGATATGGAGGGTGACGAAGATGAGGCTGTCCTCGCCGTGGATGCCCGTGTTTGTGCCGAGGTATCGGGTGCCGGCCTCCTGCATGGTGATGTTGCCGATGGTGAAGGGCAGCTCGCCCTGACAAATGTAGTGGTGCAGGGTGTCGTAGATATTGGGGTGGACGTAAAGGTGATAGGTGACTAAGCTGTCGCAGTCGAGTGCGGGAGATGGGCAGATAATGACGGTGTCGGACACGGCCGAAGTGAACAGGTGACCGTTGTGGTAGTGTGGCAGCTGATTTTCAACGATAGTGTCGAAGATGTTGCCAACAAAGGGCTCGAGCACTTGGATATAGACGGAGTCGGTCTGCTGGAGGAGGCATTGCACCGAGTCTTGGCCGGAGATATAGTACCAGCCAGATTGGTTGGTATCGGTGGCGGTGATGGTAAAATTGTCACCAGGGTGCGCCACACGGAAGCCATTCGGCCCCGAGAGCACTAGGTTGTCCATGTATAGGTTGTCGAGGTGGAAACGGATTTGTCCACCCAGACAGTAGCTGGTGGTGTCCATGGCGAAGTTCAAGTGTGAGAGCGGCGCGTAGTTGGTTCGGCAGGTGGAGGTGGTGGAATAGCGATTGAAGTTGTAGGCCACAGATTCGTAGAAGGTGAAGAATCCGCTGGTGCATTTGATGTTTGAGATGTCGTTTGCCGTTGCGGAGGCATAGTGTGCGTAGCAGCGTGTTGTGTCGCCAGGAACGGGACTGAACTCGGTGCTGGGCATGGGGGTGCCGTTGACGATGAAGTTGCCCGTATCGGCTGTATTGGCAATGATGTAATAGCTGTAAGGACCAAAAATCAAGCTTGTGTTTCGGTCCACAAGGTCGGTGGTAACTTCCCTAGACCCATTACATTCTAGGCCAGGTAGGACAAAAGCGCCGTAGCCGTTGCTGAACCGAGAGAGCTGGTAGGCGCAGATGGGTTTGTCAGCGGTGATGCTATGGATGGGAGTGTATTGGGTCAGTGGTATGTCGGCATATTCGCCAAGGTTGAGCATAAAGGTGGTGTCTGGGTCGGTGACGTTCACCATGGTGGAATCCTGGCTGGCCGTGATGCAGGCGTAGTTGCTCTCAAATGGGGTCGGCGTAGTTTCGCCGATAGCCAAATATCGTGTGCTCCAAAGACTGAGGGGGACGATTTGATCGCCAACGAAGCTGGAATGGTTGGGGTGTATGAGCATGTCGGAGGTGCTAACGGCTATGGGATGGTTGGCGTGGATGCGGGTGTTGGTGAGTTTTCCTGTTGTGATTGTGTTGTCTGCCTTGATGTGGTAAACTTCGCCACGCTGGAGGGTGATGCTGAGAGTCTCGCCAGGTGCTGTGCTGTCGAGGAGTGCTACGGGGGCGGTGATTTGCACTTGGGTGTTGTCTCGCGTGGCAATGATTTCTGCTGCGTTGAGCGACTCGCCTACGCTGTTGAAAATGCTTTGTCCCGGAACAAGGAAGTCGTATCCCAGTGCGCTGCGGCCTTTCATGGTGATAATTTCCTGCTCGGGGATGCGGATGTGGTAGCAGCAATTGATCAGGCCGTTAGATGTGATGTGTATGCCATAGCGGCTGGGGCGAGATAAGGGCACCGTGTTGTACATATCCATAGGGTAAACCTGATGGCTGTTGCTGGCAAGATGGATAGTATCGGTAGTTGGGGTGGGGGCAAAACGTTCGATGACGATGTCGGCAGATTCATCGTAAGTGTAGAAATATAATGCGTGGGATTTTTGGGGATTGGGTTCACAATCGGTGGCGGCTGGCGGTGCAAACCAGAACTCTTTGTCTAGTTGCGCCATGCAAAGTACTGATTGCAATACAAGGCCTATGAATAATATATATTTTCTCATCACATAAAAACAACTGCATTTTTTTGTTTTTATTGTATAAAGAATAAAAAAAGGAGGCACTTGGGATGTGCCTCCTCGGGGGATTTTGTAATGTAAATTGTTTTGCGTTCCTTATTCTGCAGGAGCAGCTTCGGGTTTCAGGTTGACGACAACGTAGTTCTTGAGGTTGATGAACTTCTTGGCCATCTTCTTGATATCCTTAGCGGAGACGGATTTCACGAGGGCATCGTACTGGTCGATGTCGTCGCGGTTCTCGTTGTACATGTAGCTGCCCATGATCTGACCCATCCAGAAACCGTTGTTCTGGCGAGCGGTACCACGGTTGATGATCATCTGCTCCTGAACCTTGTTGAGGGTAACGGCGTCGGGACCGTTTTTGAGGTAGCCATTGATGATGCTGAGAGCTGCGTCTTCGATAGCCTGGCTCATTTCGGGGTTGCAGTTGATGTAGAACATCCAGGATACGGAGCCAGTGCCGTCGGGCTCGATGTCGTAAGAGATCTGAACGCTGGGGCTGTAGGTGCCGCCCATCTTCTCGCGGATAACTTCGAGAGCGGTGATTTCCATAGCGTCGCTGAGCTGGTTGACGATCATCTTGTCCTTCTTGTTGGACTTGAAGCCCTTGGTCTCACCGTACATGATCATGATGCCCTGGTTGTCGGTGCCCTTGCGAACCTCGGCATGCTGGATACCTTTGGCGAAGTCGGCGTGACGGTCTTTCCAGGTCTCGGCTTTCTGCTTGCCGTTGCAAGGCAGGTTGTTGAGGTACTTAGCGATGGTCTTCACGGCATCGTCGTTGACGTTACCAACAAAGAAGAAGGTCTGGTTGCTGGCGTCGCAGAAGCGCTCGCGGAAGATGTTGTATTCGCGGTCGAGGCTGAGGCTGTTGATCTGCTCTTCGGTGGGGAGCATGACAGTGCGCTTGTCGTTGGGGTAAGCCACTTCGCGGTATTTCAGCAAGAAAGCAACGCGGGGGTTGGAAGCCACGAACTTGAGCTGGTTGCGGAGGTTGTCCATATCGCGGTTGAAGGCATCGAGGTCCTTGCGGGGAGCCTCATAATAGAGATTGAGGAGCTGAAGCATAGTCTCGAGGTCTTTGGGCGAGCAGGAGCCGGAGAAGCCCTGGGTGTTTTCGGAGATGGAAGGAGTGATACCAACGGTCATACCCTTGAGTTTCTTGCTGAGGTCGTTGGAGCTGAAAGAGGAGATACCAGCATTGTCGATGATGCCAGCAGCGCTCTGAGCAGCGTAAGCGTCGGCGTCCTCATAGAGGGAGCAGCCGCCCCAAGCGTAGGAGTTCATCTGGATTTCGTCTTCCTTGAGGTCGGTCTTCTTCACGATGAAGCGGATGCCGTTGGGGAGAGTGTATTCGGTGTAGCCGAGGGCCTTGTTCTCCTTGGTTACGTTGGCGGTAACTGCGGGGAGTTCCTTGGTCCAGAGGGGTTCGTCTTTGTAGGAGTCAACCCAGGGTTCGTAGTTGGCGGTGCGAGCGGTGTTGTAGATGTCAAGAATCTGCTGCTCGGTGGGGACTTTCACCTCGGGAGCCTGAAGTACATAGGTGAAGTTTTCTTCGGTGACCCAAGTCTTGATAAGAGCATTGCACTCTTCGAGGGTGATTTCGGGGATGAATTCCTTAGCATATTTGAACTCGGTCATGATGCCGGGGATAACTTCGCCCTCGAGGAAGTGGTTGGTGTATTCGCCAGCGAGGTTGTTGCTGTTGGTCTTGTTGGCTTCCTTGGCCATTTTGCGGTAGTGGTCGAGGATGTCTTCCTTAACGCGGTCGAGCTCGGTTTGGAGGAAACCGTGCTGCACAGCGCGGAAGATTTCGGAGAGGACAACCTGGGTAGCCTCTTCGATGCGGCCTTCCTTAGGAGTGGCGTTGCCCATGAAGGCATCGTTTACACGGCCGATGAATCCACCGTAGCCGGCACCGGAGCTCATGAAGGGGCTCTCAGCTTTTTCGTTAAGTTCGTTGAAACGCTCGTCGAGCATGTTGCTCACCACGTTGCGGACCAAGCTGGCGCGATAGTCGCCAACAGTGCCATGAGCGGGTTTCTTATGCTTCCAGAACATCATGATGCTGGTGCTGGTAGCCTCTTTGTCGGTAGCGATAGCCACGAGGGGAGCTTTGTTGTCGGGGATGTCGAAAACGGGACGCTGTTTGGGGTTGACAGCTTTGGCGTGCTTGCCGAAGATGTCCTTCACGCGTGCTTCCATAGCATCTACGTCGGCAATGTCGCCAACGATGATGACGGCCTGCATATCGGGACGATACCAGTCTTTGTAGAAGCGAACGATGTCGTTGCGTTTGAAGCCCATGATTACGCTCTCGAGACCGATGGGGAGACGATAAGCATAGCGGCTGTTGTTGAGCATGATGGGCCAGGTTTTCTCGCGCAGACGCTCCTGGGCACCGAGGTTGCCACGCCACTCTTCGTGGATGACACCGCGCTCGTCTTCAAGCTCCTGGGGGTCGAAGAGCAGACCGCCACACCAGCCATTGAGGATGGTGAGACCCATGGTAACCATTTCGGGGTTATCGGCAGGCATATCAACATAATAGACGGTTTCGTCGAAGCTGGTGTAGGCGTTGATGCCACGACCGAACTCGATACCGTTTTTCTGCAGAGTGTCGATCATCTGGTTGTGAGGAAGACCCTCGATACCATTGAAGGCCATGTGCTCGCAGAAGTGAGCGAGACCACGCTGTGCCTCATCCTCAAGGATGGAGCCGGCATTGGTAACCATGCGGAACTGGATGCGGTTTTCGGGCATCTTGTTGGCACGGATGTAATAAGTAAGACCGTTGTCGAGGTGGCCGATGCGGACCTTCTTGTCCACGGGAACCTTGGCGGTAAGGTCGGTCTTCTTTTGTGCAAAAGTCATGCCGCCCAAGAGGGCTACGAGCATGAGCAGACTGAGAAGTTTTTTCATGTTTTGTTTGTTTTAAATTGTTATTTTGATAATTATTAGTTTTGAAGTTGGGGAGTTGAGGAAGTTGATGGAGTTTTGGAGTTGAGGAAGTTGATGGAGTTTAGAAGTTTATTGGTTTATTAGTTTATGAGTTTATTAGGTTTTGGAGTTGATGGAGTTTAGAAGTTTATTGGTTTATTAGTTTATAGGGTTGTTTCTTGTTTAATTGTTGGCGGCAGCCCACTCTACATTCTACACACTACATTCTACATTCTTATATTTCTTCCGGGTCTGGTCGGTATTCCAATAGGTCGGAGGGCTGGCAGTCGAGCTCTTTGCAGATACGCTCCAACGTGCTGAATCGCACGGCTTTGGCCTTGCCGGTCTTGAAAATGGAGAGGTTGGCGGGAGTGAGTTCTACTCGCTCGGCAAGTTCGGTGAGCGAAATCTTGCGCTTGGCCATCATTACATCAAGGTTTACTACAATCATATATCTCTCTTGGTGTTAGATGGTTAATTCTTGTTCTTCCTGCATCTCGCGGCCGATGCGGATAATCTGTGAAAGGAAAATCACCGTCAACCCAAAGAACAAGCGGTTGAAATGGATGCCGAAGAACACCTCGGGCTGCCAAGCAGTGCCCTGGAGCAGATTGGCAGCAACCAGGCGCTCGATATAGCTGCGTGTGTCGATGCTGATGGACGACAAGATGATGAGCAGGCCGATGACCAACAGCAGCGAGGTTTGCTTGGTGGGGAAAATGCGCCCCTGCTTGGTGCTACGATAGAACGACACAAGCACGATGACAACCAGCACGAATATAGCCAAAAAGCTCAGCAGCTCGAAGAACTGGAGATAGAAAGCCCATTTCAGCATGGGGTTGTTCTTCTCCTGATTCTCGGCGGGGTAGAAGTCCACCACATAATTCTTCACATGGGCTATAGCCGTGATGCTGTCGGCCGTGCCCTCGATAGTGTGCCTCTGATTATAGAGCTTCGGAGTGGCGTGCAGGTCGGTGATGGCGAATACAAAATCGCCATGAACCGCATTGTTGTTGTTCGGCAGGGAGATGGGGTCTTCTGCTGCAGAAATCACATTGCAGACAAAGAGGCCGAGGAACACCAAAAGGATTCCTGCGAAAAGGGAGTAGAGCAGCCGAATGCGCTTTATGTTATTGGTCTTCATAACAATGCGATGATATTATTGTTGTTTTTTTTATTATTTAGATAGTGCAAAGATACAACATTTTTTTGATATACGGATATTTTTTATTGAAAAACGATAATTTTTTCATGTTATTCAACCCATAGACAAGTCAAAAAGCCGACCATTGCACCAAAGAGTACAGCCTTCAAGGCTGGGCGAACAGACAATCTGCCACCAGACTTCTCTCAATTCCCCATTTAAAAATCACCTTTCAAAAATCATCATTCAGAGTATTCGCAATACAACGAGAAAAGGCAACATGTGGGATGGATATGGGATTTGAAGTGAAGGTTCCTTGGTGGTGCGAGGGTGCTTATATCATTGAAAGCAGGGTAGATTTAAAAAGGTGAACTTGACAGGGGGCGAAAGAAAAGCAGCAACAAACGGAATGGGTATTGCCGCTTGTTGCTGCCGAAGAAAGATATGACGAAGGGATTAGTCCTCGGGATTGAGTTCGGCCTTGCGAGCCCAATGTTCCTTGAAATCCTCGTAGTTGCGCTTGAGGAGGTTGGGGGTGTCGAGGTTGTAGGGGCATTTTTTGCGGCACTGGCCACAGCCTATGCACTTCTCCACCTGCTCCATCTTTTCTTTAAACTCCTGAGTGAGATAGACATTGTAGGGCGCACGGCGCAGGAAGAGGTACATACGGTTGCAACTCTCGATCTCGATGCCGGCAGGACAGGGCTGACAATAGGCACAGCCGCGGCAGAAATCGCCACTGAGCTCTTTGCGGTCGTTTTCGATGCGCTCCATCATCTCTGGGGTAAGGGTGGGAGGATTATCCATGAAGGAGATAAACTCGTCGAGCTCGCTCTCACGCTGGATGCCCCAAATAGGCTCGACATGGGCAAACTGAGGCTGGGCCAGATAAGCATAGGCCGTGGCTGCGTGGTTGATGAGGCCGCCAGCAAGGCCTTTCATGGCAATGAATCCGATATTTTTCTCGCCACACTGACGAACGAGATTGAGCTCGACATCAGAAGCGAGATAAGAGAATGGGAACTGGAGGGTTTCGTAAAATCCGCAATCGATAGCCTCCTGGGCCACTGCCACACGGTGGTTGGTGATGCCGATATGGCGAACCTTGCCCTGCTGCTGGGCTTCGAGCATGGCTTCGTAGAGGCCGGTTCCGTCGCCGGGCTTGGGACAGAATGCGGGATTGTGGAACTGGTAGAGATCGATATAGTCGGTACGCATAAGTCGTAACGAGGTTTCGAGGTCTTTCCAGAAGTTCTCGACAGTGGTGGCACCCGTTTTGGTGCTAATAATCACTTTGTCGCGACGGTCGTGGAGTGCGGCGCCAATCTTCTCTTCGCTATCGGTGTAGAAACGAGCGGTGTCGAAATAATACATGCCGTGATCCAAGGCTTTTTGTAACAGATATACAGTATCTTGGAGAGAGATGCGCTGAATGGGGAGTGCACCAAAACCGTTTTTGGGGACTACGAGTCCGGATTTGCCTAAAGTGACTGTGTGCATAATAATATCGTATTATTTATTTTTTGCAAAGATACGAATATTTTTTGGAATGGCGAGAATAATTTACAAAGGTCACCCTGTCCGACGTGCTGCGGATGATACGTTGCTGCAACAATGCGAAATAAAAACCGGTGGAGGACGAGTCCTCCACCGGGGAAAAAATAAAAAAAATTAAAAAAAATGGTCAACTTTTTATTTGATGTTGGGCTCTTCAAGGCCAAGACCTTTCTTTTTATCGACTATCTTGAGGATAAGGCCGATGATGAGAGCGGCGATACCAAGACAAGCGAGCATGACGAGAGGCCAGGTGTAGTTGAGGGCGGTAGGATCGTCAACACCGGGGTTGGTGTTGGTGAGCACTTTACCGATGAGGAGGGGGAAGAGCCAGAGGCCGATGTTCTGAATCCAGAAGATGAGGGCATAAGCGGAACCGATAATCTTCTCGTCAACCAGCTTGGGAACACTGGGCCACAGAGCTGCGGGAACGAGGGAGAAGGAAGCACCCAAAACAAGGATAGTGACATAAGCGACTACAACACCGCCAACGGCACTGCCCTTGAACATAGGCAGAACAAATGCGAAGGTGAGGTGGCAGAGGATGAGGAGCAGGGAGCCGATCATAAGCATGGAAGCGGCCTTACCCTTGTGGTCAACCATGTTGCCAAGGATGGGGGTGATAGCAACAGCCAGGAGGGGGAACACAGCGAAGATGGTTTCGGCGGTGCCACGCATATAGCCCATGTAGCAATAAACTATGAGAGCCACAACAGCCATGGCCATGAGACCGATCTTAGCGCCTTTATTCTTGGAGAAGTTGCTTGCAAAAGAACCAACAGCCACGAGGAGCATGATAGCATACTGAACGATGGTAACGGTGTCGGAAGCCCAGAAAGAACCTTCGGCAGCCTCGGTGAGGGTGAGGTTGCACTGGAGCATGTTGACTGCATATTTCTGGAATGGGAAGATGGCGCTATAGTAGAGGACGCAGAGCAGTGCGACCAGCCAGAAGCCAAGGCTAGAGAAGATTTTGCCAAGGTCGGAGAGTTTGAAGGGATCGTCCTTCTCTTCAGCTTCACCGGTTTGAGCGTCGAGTTTCTTATCCATGAAGAAATAAACGACAAACATGATAAGGGCAACGCAGAGCAGCACTACGCCGAAAGCCACGGAACGGCTAACGTCGATGTTGCCACCGAGTTTGCAGAAGAAGGGGGAGAAAATCATGCAAGTGGCCACACCCAGGCGGGCAAGAGCCATCTCGGAGCCCATAGCCAGAGCGGTTTCGCGACCTTTGAACCATTTAACGATACCGCGGCTGACGGTGATACCACCCATTTCAGTGCCGCAGCCAAAGATCATGAAGCCGATAGAAGCCAATTTGGCGGAAGCGGGCATACCCTCGTAGAAGGGGGAAACACCAAGTTCGTCGAAACCAGGGATGTAGTTGAGGTGAGCGTTGAACCAAGACTCCATGCTACTGCCTACGAAAGAAGCAGACACAGCATAGTACTCGATGCAAGCACCTACCAGCATCACAGCACCCGAAAGAACAGCAGTGAAGCGAACACCCATTTTGTCGAGAATGATACCGGCAAAAATGAGGAAGAAAACGAACACGTTAAGGAATGTTTCGGCGCCCTGCATGGTACCAAAGGCCAGGGAATCCCAACCTTTTTCGGTTTCCATAAAGTCTTTAATGGGAGAAAGAATGTCCATAAAGATGTAGGAACAAAACATGGCTAACGCCAACAGTAACAATGCAATCCAACGCATGGTGGCATTGTCGCGGAGTGTTTTAAATGTTTCTGTCATAATTATTAAAATTTTAATTTATTGTTTTCGTTAAGAAAATGCAAAGATACGATTTTTTTTCAAAATTTTACAATTATCCAAAACATTTAACAAAAAAAACTTGGCAGACGGAGAGCTAAACGAGATAGGATCCATACCCTAATGATTTTCATTCTGATGCTTCCATTCTGTCGGTGTCATACCCGTATTACGCTTAAAGGCTCTGCGAAAAGCACTGGCAGAATTATAGCCTACCGCGTTCACAATAGAATCCACCGCCTCGCCCTTTAACAGCCGTTCTTTGGCCTCGTTAACCCTGAAAGTATTTACATAGTCGAAAAAACTAGAATGCATCACATCGCGCATAAAATAGTAGAAATAGGTGGCATTAGTATCGAAGTGATTAACGAGGTCGCCGACTACAAGATCCGCCGACCGATACAACTTTCCCTTTCTCATCATTTTTTCAAGTTGTGCTTTCATCGCCTTCTGCTGGACTATAGAAAAACAGTCATCGGCTGTGCGAAAAACAGCGTTATCGGTCAAAGTCTCTTCAATAGAGACTACAGCATCATCCATCAGCATCGGCGATTCTGGTTCTGTATTGTTACCTGCCAGAGTAGAAAGTGTAGCACGCAACACAACAAGTCCCATGCTCATCCATGCGAGCAAGAAAAACGCTGAGAAAAAATTAATAGCACGAACAGAAACGCAAACATAAAGGAACAACGGATTTACAATGAAATTCAACAAAAAGAGAAACGATAGCCCCGCAACATGAAAATGAACACCATCGCTATTATCCGACATAGACAAAGCGCGGTGGCGAATTGCTCGGTCAGCAAAAATCAACAATAGCACAAACAACCACAGACCCACCAGCATCAGAAACACATCCACTCGCATAATAAAAACGAGACAAAGAAGAATCAAGAGAGCCGACAAGACAATAAATGTGAATGGCAACACACTGTACCCACCCTGCCTGAGAAACAAAAAAACAGACCAAAGCAGAAACACAGACGCCAACACATCGACAGACGGGAGCAAATAGTCGGAGAATATCGAGCCAGCAGGAAGAAAGTCGCGAAACAACTCAAGCAACACTGGGATTGTAAGCATTAGCAAAGCAACGCCAACCCTACGCAAAGAAGTTCTTCTCCATGCCACAAAAACGGCATTAGGGCTTTTGTCGAGAAACGAAAGCCCCAGCAATAACACAAAAGGGACAAACATTCCCAAACCGAAATAAAAAAGGACAGTAAGCGCTGACATAGGAAAGGAGGATTATGCGATTGATAATGGTTGTAAACTGCCAATATAAGAGAAAACACCGTTTTTATGAACACGGTGTTTTCTCTATTTTGCTTACAGGAGATTTTTACATCTTTTAGTTAGCACATGTTGCATAAGTAACTTGCACTTAATAAATGGCCAAAATCAAACTTAAGCGTTAGAATTCAAAATCAAGCGAAGTCGCATCGCGAGCAAGACGCACGGGATTCATCTTCGAGTCAATATTCGTATGAAAATGTTCATGTATGGGATGATAAGCGGCAGGGGAAGTCTGAGAACTAAGCACCCAGTAAAAAGATGCACTACCTCCATTAGGACCATCAAAATCATTTAAATTAGGCCCGTCAAGGACAACCCAAGTAGAAGTACCCTGTTTAGTTTTCAAATAATAGCTATCATAAGCGGGCACGAAAGTGGCTCCAAATCTCTCAAAAACAGCCCATTCTTCCAGAGTAAACTGCTTTTCTTCGCCCGCACTCACACCAGTGCAAATACTACGAATTTGAGGATCATTCCAATCCCAAAGATCAGGAAAATACATAGTACCTATCACACCACCAACCGCACAATGGGGAATCTCCAAATTCGAAGCATTCGTACGAGAATTAACCATATAATCCCACTCAGAAGAAGTTAGCGTGCGCCACTGACCAGGCTGATTGCCACCATTAGAGATAGCATTATATTCACCCCAGTCATACATGGTACCACGTGAAGTAGCGCCACTGGGCATTGTGGTAGTACCAGTCCAATAATAAGGAGGATAGGCTGCATCATATCCGCTAGATCCATAAGTGAACAGATCAATCCATTGGTTTGAAACATGATCGGTAGTGCTCGGCTGAACAGTAGAGTTATCCAAGTTGCCATCGTGCCACATGATAGCATCGTACTGGTGAGGGGCAAAGCGGAAAGTGCCGTCAACAGTAGCACCACCTGCCACTACATGGCTACCAGTATCTATCCATTGCAGATTGCCAACCGAGAAAAGCACCTGAAGAGTAGGTGATACCGAATAGAAAGCCTTGATGGCACCTTGAATGACCTTTTCGTCAGCACCACCCAGACCAAAAGGAACAGTCGCAATAGCACTCAGAGGGATGCAGCCGCTATTCTCGCGGGTCTGAACACGATGGAAAAGATGCTCAGCACCATTAGCATCGTGAGTATAGACTACCACTGAGAAAATATTGCCAGACTCCACACTGGGCACATATACGAAGAATTCGGGAGAGGTTGCACCGTTGGCCAAAGCCACATTCATACCCTCATGGAAGCCCATATCATCTTCGGCACCAGCCAACGAAACTCGGTCGTTAACCTTCTGCTCTCGAGCATTCACCATAGTGTATTTTCGGGTAGCAGAAGTAATGTCGGCAACCGTTGCGGGACCCCACAATGCAGTGCCCGAAGCTCTGACCGAAACAGAGTCGATGGTAAGATCGATGCCCTTATCGTTGATGACACTAATGGCCAGCAAAGAGCCCAGATTGGTGAAAGTAAGATAATTATCGGTGCTGAAAGCGCCCATGGGAGCCTTCACAAGCTGATGGTTGTTAGCATCTTTTTCATATAACTGCACACGAGGCAGATTCAGCGTAAACTGGTTGCCATAAGCCTGGGACACAATCTCATTGGGGTAGATAGCCTTGTAGGCCAAGGTGGTGGGCACTTCCAGCGTGGCGTTGGTACCCTCAAAAGAGATTGCAGGGGCGGGATCGAGGGCTTCGTTTACAAAAACCTTATCGCCCAGATTCCATCGAGGCAGATCGTTCTCGTCGAGATAAACCTTACTATCTCCATGGAAAGGAGCAACAGAAAGGGTTAGCTTGGTCATATCTTGATCTTTCTGACAGCCAACGACCAGCAGGGCCATCATAGCAGCGGCAGACAAAGTGCCAGCAAAAGAATATTTTCTCATTGTTTCTATTACAAAATCTTTATTTATACATCGTTTACCAAGTTGCCGAATAGGTCAATTATGGCAAACAACTATTCGAACCATTAAAAATCGAGCGTTTCGGCATTCCTAACCAAGCGAACAGCCAGAATGTAATAACCACAATCATCTTTCTTCTGACCTTGACTCGGTTGCATAGCAGTATATTTGTTATTATTGTATTGTTTTACCCAATAATAAGAATATGTGTCTTTAGTTGTTGCCACTAAAGATACCCATGCACCCTTATCTTGCTTAGCATACGTATCGTAATGCGGGAGGAACACGGCTCCCTGGGCTTCCATCACGCTCCACTCGTCAGCTGTAAAAGTGGTCTGGGTGGAAGTAATTGAAGAGGACGATACGGAATTCCAGTTCCAATCATCAGGAAGCAATATTGAACCGAGAACAGAGTTAACGGTACATGACTTTTTCAACAAGCTCTCACGACCAATCGTACGACCGAAAAGATAGCTTGCCTCATCCTTAGTCAAAATACGCCACTGGCCGGGCTCGTTGCCGCCATTGGAAATGGCATTATAATAGCCCCAATCATAGTTGTCATTCGTCAACAAGTCAGTAGCTGTAGGTTTCGACTTAGTACCGGGCCAATAATAGGTCGGCCAATCAGTAGCGTCATATCCACTAGTGCCATAAGCGAAGATGTCGATCCACTCGCCCGAAGCATAATTGGCTGTGCTGGGTTGGAATGCGACGTTGGCAGCATTGCCAGAACCAGCGCCGATGCCGATTACATCGTATTGGTGCTCTGCAAAACGGAAGGTGCCAGCAACAGTGCCACCACCTTGAACAGCATGGTTGCCGGTAGAAATCCACTGTAGGTTACCCGTGGAGAAACAAACCTTCTGGGTGGCCGATACCGAGAAATAGCCTTTGCCAACACCTTGGAGAGTCTTCTCCTGCGCTGCGCCAAGACGCACAGGCACGCCAGCAATCATATTCAGCGCAATGCAACCACTATACATGTTTTTCTGTGCCATACGGAAAAGATGCTGGAGACCACCAGCCTCGTGAGTATAGACAATAATGGTATATTTATTATCAAACTCCACACCAACGCTGGGCACATATACAAAGAACTCAGCAGATGTAGCGCCACTGGCCACAGTCTTGCCCATACTAGTATAAAGTCCATTACTGCCAGGTGCACCTGCCAAACTCACGCGGTCGTTCACTTTTTCGCTGTGAGTGGCATTCATAACATACTTGCGATCAGTCGAGCTGATATCGCTAACCGTGGCAGAGCCACGCAGTGCGGTGCCCGAAGCGCTGACCAAGATAGAGTCGATAATGAGATCAACACCCTTATCATTATTCACGCTAATAGCCAATAACGAACCCATGTTGGTGAACTCCAAATGCGTGCCTTCAGTATAAGCCCCCATAGGAGCCTTTACTACCTGACGGCCATCAGCGTCCTCGCCATACACCTGCACACGAGGCAGATTGAGCACAACCTGATTGCCACTAATGGAAGTAACCATCTCATTGGGATAAATGGCCTTATAGTCTGAGCTTTCATCAACTGTTACTGTTACAGAGTTTCCCGACACAACCATTTGACCTGGCTGGCCTACTGTGTTGATGCAAACCTCATCACCATTCACCCAACAAGGCTTATCATTACTGTTGATATAAACCTTTGATCCACCCTGAAGGGCAGCCACAGAAACTGTAAGTTGAGTTTTCTTTTGATCTTTCTGGCAACCTGTACCCAAAAGGGCTGCCAGTGCAGCAAGACACACAACGCTTGCAATTGAACGTTTATTCATTAAAAATCGTATTATACAAAAATTAATATCCTACTTAAGACAATCGTTTAAAAGAACGAACCTGTACCACCTGATTCCCCATTATCACCTACACGGTCGTAACCCGTGGTAAAGATACCGGAATTATCGTTTCCCTCAAAAAAATGATCTCCAGAATTTCTTGTGCGGCCATAAGGGAAAGCTGTACCGCTCAATGCAACGCCAATCTCCATCTTAAACTCAACAGATTTGACCAATGGGGGAATGTAACTTTTTTTTGTTTGTGTTTTCATTGTTTTATTAATAAAAGTGATAATTGTTTACAAAAGTACTTTTGATTTATTATTTGCGCTAATGTTTTACATTTTGTTTTGCAAATATACGCTTTTTTTTTCAGAAAAAATAATTTTTTAGCGATAGTCACCCCCCGTTTAATTTACTCTATTTCAATACTTTAAGTAAATTATAAAAATTGTTAACGTCTTTTTTTTACACTTGTAAAATTAGCCTTTTTGTGTGCCTTATTTAAGAAATTGGGGCGCACATCATGCGACAATTGACGCAACATTTAGTGCTGTGTCACATTCTGAAGCTGGGGCAATCCTATGCGGACGAAGCAGTATCGCGCAGTGCCGCCTCTGCAATAACGCCTGAATGATAAGAAATGGGTGGCGGCGGACTTTGGTTCAAGTTTTTTTCTTTTTGTGTCAATTAATTTTTGTATTTTTGCATCGCGAAAAAATATCAACGATATATGAAAAAAATTCTTCTTCTTGGATCTGGCGAACTTGGCAAAGAGTTCGTAATTGCTTGTAAACGTAAAGGTATGTATGTTGTGGCCTGCGATAAATACGACAACGCGCCCGCCATGCAGGTGGCCGATGAACGTGAAATTTTCAGCATGCTGGACGGCGATGCGCTGATGGCTGCCGTAAAAAAGCACCAGCCCGACATCATTGTGCCCGAAATTGAAGCCATCCGTACCGAAAAGTTGTACGAATGCGAGCAGATGGGCATCCATGTGGTGCCAAGCGCCCGTGCGGTGAACTACACGATGAACCGCAAGGCCATCCGCGAACTGGCCCACACCGAGCTGGGACTGAAAACTGCCGACTACCGCTACGCCAAGACTTTTGAAGAGTTTAAGGCTGCTGCCGATGTGATTGGCTACCCCTTTATCGTAAAACCCCTTATGTCGTCGTCCGGACACGGACAGAGCAAGGTTGACAGCCCGGCCGAGTTGGAGAAAGCTTGGCAGGTGGCTGCCGAGGGCGCACGTGGCGACATCCACGAAGTAATTGTAGAACAGTTTATCCGTTTTGACAGCGAGATCACCCTGCTCACCGTAACCCAGCAGGACGGCCCTACCCTTTTCTGCCAACCTATCGGACATGTGCAGAAGGGCGGCGACTACCGCGAGAGCTTCCAGCCCGCACCCATCAGCCCCGAGCAGCTGAAAACCGCACAGGAAATGGCCGAGAAGGTGACCCGCGCACTGACCGGCGCAGGCATTTGGGGTGTGGAGTTCTTCCTCTCCGACACAGAGGGTGTGTATTTCAGCGAGCTGAGCCCCCGTCCGCACGATACCGGCATGGTGACACTGGCCGGTACGCAGAACTTGAGCGAGTTTGAGCTGCACTGCCGCACAGTATTGGGCCTGCCCATTCCCGCCATCACCCAGGAACGCATTGGTGCTTCGGCAGTGATTTTGAGCGAGGTGGAAACCCATAATCCTCAATATGAAGGTTTGGAAGAAGTTTGCCGTGAGAGCGACACCTATCTGCGTATTTTTGGCAAACCCGAGGCTCATGTGGGCCGCCGTATGGGCGTGGTGGTAAGCTATGCTCCCAATGGCAGCGACTTGACCGCTTTGCGCGACAAATGCAAAGCCGCAGCCGCCAAGGTGACTGTGAAATAGCCATATACCCAACATAAAAAATAGGGGTTTGACGATTGCCGAACCCCTATTTTTTTTATTGCTTGACGATTAGTTTCTCTAACGCCTGGCGTAGCTGGACAAGGGTGACAGCATGGTGAATATTGCCACCGATGGCATAAGAGATGGCTCCCGTTTCTTCGGAAACAATGACACTGATGACATCGAGTTGCTCGGTAACACCTATGGCACTACGATGGCGAAGCCCCAGATTGGGGTCGATATCCAAGCGCGAGGTAACAGGCAGGATGCAGCGGGCTGCCAGCACCCTGTTGCCATCAACAATCACTGCGCCATCGTGGAGTGGCGAGTTTTTGAAGAAAAGGGTTTCGAGCAAGGCTGCCGACGTGTCGGCATTAATAGCCTCGCCTGTTTGGACAAGTTCCTCGACGGAATTGGCACGCTTAAAAATGATCAAGGCACCCGTTTTGCTTTGCGACATGTGCATGCAGGCCTGAATATAGGGGTCGTAGTTGATGCCGGAATTCTTGTTGGCGGCACCGCTACGCCAAAACTGAAAGCGCTGGACAAAGGTGTCGCCGGCTGTGGTAGTCTTGGTGCCCACAAACAACAGGAACTTGCGGATTTCGGGTTGGAAGACGATGATCAGCGAGATAAGTCCGATGCTTGTGATAGCGCCAAAAATCTCGCTACACAGACGCATATTGAGCATAGCAAAAATGCGGGAAGCCACATAGAGCACAAAAACGGCCAAGAAAATTCGCATGATATTGGTGCCTTTGACCAAGCGATAAAGCCAATAGATGAGAGCAGCCACAAGGAGGATATCGAGGGCATCGATGATGCGGATGGATGGTAATGGAAACATAGTGTTAATCGTTGTTAGTGACTATAAATGGATGATATTTCTTTTGTAATTTCTTCTTGAATTTGGTCTTTTGCCCTTGGGGCACGACGATACGTTCCAGCGAGTCGCAGCCCACGAATGCGTCTTTGCCTATTTGCTCAACGTTTCCGGGAGATTCTATCACACGCAGGTTCTTGCATTCGGCAAAAGCCATGGTGTCCAGCAGGGCGAGGCGTTTGGGCAGGCGGATGGTCTGCAAGGAGTTGCATTGTTCGAAGGCGCCGTCTTCGATTGATGCCAGCTTGCTGGGGAAGCGGATGTCTTGCAGCGATTCGCAATAACAGAATGCGTAAGGATCAATCGTGGTCAGATTCCGCGGGAGGGTTACTATTTCTAGTGCGGAGCAGTCCCTAAATGCTTGCTGGCCTATTTTGCTGACCTTGGCCGGAATGTTGATTTTTTTTAGGTTGGAGCAGCCGACAAACGCTTCTTCGCCGATAAGGGTAAGGCTGGCTGGCAGCTTTATCTTTTTGAGCGACGAGCAGCTGTGGAATGTTTCGTCGTTTATGGCGGTTAGTTTGTTGGGGAGCCGCACCTCAGATAATTGGTGGCACGACGAAAAAGCGTAGCCTCCAATGTGCGTGACTGTGTCGGGCAGGATGGCTTTGTGTATTCGGGTTTCCCCCAAAGCACATCCGCCTATGCTGGATAGGCCTTCGGGGAAGTTGATTTCGGATAATGAGGTGCAGTCGAAAAAAGCATCTTCGCCGATTGCCTGCAGGCTTGACGGAAGCGTGACTTGCTGGATTGTATGGAAGCCGGAGAATGCGTTATCGCATATTCTGACCACGCCTTCGGGTATGGCAATCTTCCTTTTCCTCCCCCAGAAACCATAGACCTCTTTTCGGTCGTCAGACAGAATCAGGTTGTCTTCAACGATAAAATTAGGAGAGTTTGATGTGATATTATCTGCCGAAAGAGGGCCTATCGGATTGTCGGAAATGTTGGATAGCTGGCGGGGTAGTGTTATACTATCTAGCGATTTGCAACCAGCGAATGCGTGAAAACCTATGTGGGCGACGGAGTCGGGCAGGTCGAGGTCGGACAGATTCTCGCAGTTGTAGAAAGCTTTGCGGCCAATGTAGGTGAGACCTTGCGGGAGTTGGATCTGACGCAGCGATGTGCAGTCCACGAAGACCCAGTCGCCGATTTCTTTGAGGCCTTGGTTCATTGTGACTGATTCCAGCGTTGTACAACCTGCAAATGCGCTATCAAGCACTGTGTGGACGCTTGGGGGAATTGTGATATGGGTGAGGGCTGTGCAACCTTGGAATGCACCATACCCAATTGATTCCAGATTTGCAGGCAGTAGGATCTCGGACTGCTGGCCGCAATCGTCAAATGCGTATGCGTCTATTTTTTTGAGGCTTTTGGGGAGGACGACTTCTTCGATTCCTTTTCGGTATAAAAAAGTATGGGAGCCGACAATCTCAATGCCTTCGGGGATGACAACCCTTTTATCGTTGCCGAAATAGCAGATCAAGGTTCGGTCGATTTCTGAAACCAGGAATCCGTTCGCAATGGTCACATAAGGAGAATGGGAAATAACTTGGGGCTCGACGTATCGAAAGAACGGGTCTTGGCCCAAGTAACGCACATTTTCGGGAATGGTGATTTGGTCTAAGTACCAACATTGGGCAAAAGCCTCCCCACCTATGGCCAGCAGGCTTTGCGGCAGTATCAGTTCTGCCAGTTCGCAGTTGTCGAAAAAGGCCCACTCGCAGATGGCCTCGGTGCCTTCCTTCACTCGATACTTCTTAGGTGCTTTGCTGCCGCTTAGAAGTCGCCGCCCGTCGGTGCTATATACCACACCGTATCGGTCAGCCACACCAGCTGCTAATTCCTCTTCCGATGCTTCGGCAGTCATAGCAATGATATCTTTCTCTGTCATGGTGTTCGTGATATTTCTAGTGATTCGTTGTCGGGGTGTGAACCTCGGGGTGGTTTCGGTATTTGTGTGGCACTTATTCGCTGAGGACCTCAATGACACCCTTGTGCATGGTGTGAATCTTGATGCCGTGGGCCCTGAAGATGAAGAAATAGGTGCCGTCGGGGGCGTGATGTGCGGCGGGATCCCACCAGTCCGATTCGCTGGCGATGTTTTGCTTGTGATATACGGGAACTCCTTCGCGACTGAAGATGGTGAGCTCATTATACTTAAAGCACTGATTCTCCAACAGACCGCCAATAACGAAACGGTCGTTCAGTCCATCGCCGTTGGGAGTCACCACATTGGGATATGTCAGCGAGGAGTCGCAGTGGTCGCCGTTCCAGAAAATGTGGAGGTAGTAGTGCACTATGCTGTCGCAACCGGCTTCGTTGTAGGTGCGGTAGATATAGTCGGCCACGGTATCGTTGAAGACAGTGTCGAAGACATACCGGGGCAGCTGACTTTCAACAATGGTGTCGTAGATGGTGGTGTCGGAGCTGGGAATGATGTGAAGGAGGAAATAGGTGTTGCTGTCCTCGCCATGGATGCCTGTATGTTCGAAGTGGTAGATGCCTTCGATAGAAAGTTCCCGCCCCTCGTAGGTTACGGGGATGTCTGATTCGCAAGCGTAATAGATAATGGTGTCGTAGATGTTTCGGTAGATGGTGAGGTGATAGTCGAAGGTGGTGTCGCAGCCTGTGAGATCAGTGGAACGGATAAAGGTGGTGTCGATATTGCTGAGGAAGGTGGTGTCGAATCGCGCCCACGGCAGCTGGTTTTCAACGATGGTGTCGAACAGTTCTTGGTAGAGCGGCGTGTGTATGGTGATGAAGATAGAGTCGTTGATGGAGTTGCAGGTGGTAGGGTTGGTGTTGTGCAGATGGTACCAGCCGGTGTAGGCGGTGTCGGCTATTATGTAGAGGGAGTCTGTCTCGGTGTTGAAGAAACCATTGGGGCCAGCGAGTTGGAAGTGATCGACATTCCCTCGCTCAAATTTGAAGAATACGGTGTCGCCCTGACAGTAGTGTTGGTCCATGTTGAAATACATATAGCCTTCGTCGAGGTCATAGTCGGTGAGGATGGTATAAGTGCAGCCGCAGAGGGTGTCAAGGTCTCTGAGTATCAATTCGGTGAGTCGGAAAGGGGATGGGTTGTGAAGTCTGTCTTGGCCAACCTGCCAATCTAACCTGGTGAAGAAATAGGTGGTGTCGTTCCAGTCGCGAGGCCAGGTGTGGATGGGCATGGCGTCGCCAGATGAGAGGGTGAACATGTTTCGGACGGAGTCGGGAGCATAGATGGTATACCGTTCCAGGCGGGTGAAGGTGGAAGGATAGAGCGGGGCCTGCATGGAGCCGGAACAGTCGTGGCGGGGCAACATGGTGCCACCGAAGTAACCGCCATAGTAGGCAGTGACGAAGGTGGCCACGGGTTTGTCGAATTCAAAATACCAAGTGGAGCTTTGGGGATAGAAGGTGGTGTCGTCGCCTCGGTTGAGAACGATGGAGGAGGGTAGGTCGCCGGCAAAGAGACAGCGAGTGTTGTCGTAGAGGGGGTAGAAGGTTATCTGGAGGTTGTCGCTGTCGATATCGCCATGGCGCTGCGCGGTGTATCGGGTGCCGAGCAGGCGAGAGGGGACAATCTGTTCGCCGATGGTGCTGCAGTGGACGTCGTTGGTGCTGCGGACACTGTCGGCGGTAATGTTGACGGCTATAGGGTGGTTGGAGGTGACGATGCTGCCCCCGAGCTGGTGCTGCGGGTCGGTGCTGGCAGCGAGGGCATAGTATGTCTGTCCTCTCTGGAGAATGATGTTGAGCGGGGTGTGGGCGGGGGTGCCGCAGAGAAGGTCGGCAGAGGGGTCTATCTGCACTTTGGTGTGGTCTTCGGTGGCAATGATTTCGATGCAGGTGCGGAGTGAGCGAATATAATTGGATCTGTAGGGACGGGTGACATTCTTGGGTGCAGGAACGAGGAAATGAGTGCCCAGGGCGTTATGTCCCTTGAGAGTGTAGCGGTCGCGCGAGGTGAAGACGCTGGTGAGGGGTGTGGTGGAGGTGGCGTGAATGCCTGTGGTTCGATAGCAGGTGTCGCCACGCATATATACGCCGGGGCCTGTTATGAAAATACTATTGGGCTGCAAGTTATGAGTAATGGGGATGTCGGGAATTACATTACCCGAGGCAGTGTCCATGACGAAAAATTCAAAGTGGATGTCGGCCGATTGGTCGTAGGTGTAGAATGAGTGGTCCGCCGTAGCCATGCGGTGCAACGTATAGTAGGGGTAGGCAAACCAAAAAGAGGTGTCGGTCTGGGCTTTTGCGTCGAAGACCAGCAGCGAGAGTAACGCGATTGCCAAGATGTTTCTTTTTGGAAATGTTTGCGCGAACCCAAACGCAGTGTCAAGTTGGGTTTTGGCACTGGGAGGCAGAAGCATGAGTACAATCGTTGTGAGCAGCCGTTTCATGTCGAATTTTTAAATATAGATAATTGGCAAAAATAAACATTTTTTTTGAGATAGATGTTTTTTTGAAAAAAGAAACAGGACATTCCGATGCGGAGGGTTCTGTATCTTGATGTATATTATGTGATTAGTGTCCGAGAATATCTCTGAGAGCGAGTTTCTTCGCCGTGCCGGATTTAGCTAGTTCGTTGGAGTTGTGGGGAGGGTGTCTAACGAAGCAGCTCGATGGCGATTTGCGCGAAGCGGGGATTGTGGACGCGGAGGAGGCTGGAGCCGGCCTGCAGGGCTATGGTGTTGAGCACCACGGTGCCAATCTCGGAGTCGGGCAGGTCGGTAGGGTTGGCTGGCATTTTGTCGGCCAGCTTCTTGGTGATCATCGACTTGTTGGACAGCGCGGTAAGCAGGGGATTGTTGGGGAAGTTGGCTATGAGTTCGTGGAGGCGGTGCAGGAGTTCGTGGTTCTGCTCCAGGGTCTTGGCAAAGCCGAAACCGGGATCGATCCATACATCCTTGGCGCCCAACCGATATAGTTCTTCGAGTTTCTCGTTGAAATAGCGGGTGAGATCGGCCACAATGTCGCCATAGCTGGTGTTCTGGGTCTGTTGCATAACAGAGGGCAACCCCTTGGTGTGCATGAGGATATAGGGCACTTTGAGCGAAGCTGCAGTGGAGAGCATCTGAGGGTCGAACTGGCCACCGGAGATGTCGTTGATGATATCTGCTCCAGCCTCTATAGCAGCAGCCGCGGGTTTGCTATAACAGGTATCGACAGAGATTATTGTATCGGGCGGAAGATTGTCGCGAAGCAGGCGAACCAAAGGTACAAGTTTATCGGCTTCGGCCTGAGGTTCGAGGAGCTGAGCGCCAGGACGGGAAGAGACAACGCCAAGGTCGATAATATCAGCACCTTGAGACAATAGCAAACGAGCCTGCGAGAGCACGGCCTCCTGGCTTGTATAACGGCCGCCATCGTAAAACGAGTCGGGAGTGGAATTGAGAATTCCCATGACAACAGGACGAGAAAAGGTGACTTCGCGATCACGCAAACGGACTGAGAATGGTGAAAAATGAGACTGATAATTCATAGTTCAAAAAAAAAGTGTATCTTTGCTTGTTTATTTGGATAACGTTTTTTTGATTTTTTAATTGTGTGACAGCAAATAAATATTCAAAAAAGCCGTTATTAGACATTGAATTTTTATATTATGCCTGATACAAAGCAAGAATTTGAAGTGGAAATTTCTCGTTGCAGAGAGATTTTTGAGAAGAAAACACGCGACTACGGTACGTCGTGGCGCATTCTTCGTCTGCCATCGCTGACGGACCAGATATTCATTAAGGCCAACCGCATCCGCAGTATTCAGGAAAGCGGTATCAGCAAAGTGGGTGATGGCGTGGAACCCGAGTTTGTGGCCATGGTAAACTATGCTGTGATGGCCCTGATACAACAAGAGCTGGGTGCCGACGGCAATCAAGAACTGCCAATAGAGGAAGCATTGGCTTTGTATGACAAGCACATTACCCGCACCGTCACACTTATGCTTGACAAGAATCACGACTACGGCGAGGCTTGGCGAATGATGCGCGTGAGTTCGATGGTGGATTTGATTTTGATGAAACTGCGCCGTATCAAACAAATTGAAGACAATCACGGCCACACGATTATCTCGGAAGGCGTGGAGGGCGGATATATGGACATTATCAACTATTCCATTTTTTGCCTAATCCGCTTCACTGAAGGAACAAATAATTGACATATTAGACATTACACAAACATAGAAATTTATGATTAAAGACAACAAACTAAATTGGTCGCTGAATGTGATATCCCGCATCATTGTAGGGTTGGTGTTCCTTTTCTCGAGTTTTGTGAAGGGCGTTGACCCGCTGGGAACCAGCTACAAAATAACCGAATACATGACCACATGGTCGTTTTTTGGTATGTCTTTTGAGGGTTTTGTGCCCCTGGCCACTCCCCTATCGGTACTCTTGGTGGTATTGGAATTTACCGTTGGCACCATGTTGATTTTCGGTTCTTTCCGCCGACTCACTGCCTGGACGTTACTGCTAATGATGATATTCTTCACCGGCAGCACGCTCTACGATGCACTAACCAACGAAGTGACCGACTGCGGCTGCTTTGGTGACGCAATAAAACTGACGAACTGGCAGACTTTCGGAAAGAATGTCGTACTGATGATTTTGGCCATTTGGATTTTCATCACAATGAATATTCGCCGTAAAAAGCGCACCGAGCACGATGTGCTGGTGTTGATTTTCTCGGTGGTGATTATGACAATTTTTGCCATTTTCAATATCAACAACGAGCCCTGCATTGATTTCCGCGCTTGGAAAATGGGCAACCAAATGATGGAGATGGACGAGGGCTTAGAGGTGCAAAGCTTTGTGACCTACCGCAATACCACTACTGGCGAGACCGAAGAGTTCCTCTCATCGGAATTGGTAAACAAGATGAGCGACCCAGAATGGGAAAAGAACTGGGAGTGGGAAAGCAGCCGTGTGGTTGACCCTCACGAGATCAAGGCTGACGGATTTTCGATGCTGGACATGGATATGGAAGACCATGCCCACGAATTAATCGGTTCGCCCGACTATCTGCTCATCGTTACCATCCACCATTTAGACAAGGTGGACGAGAAAGGCATACGCGCCATACAGCAAACTTTTGAAATGGCCAATGAGAATGGTGTGCAGATGGTTCTCCTCAGCTCAGCATTGCCCGAAGATGTGCAAGCATTCCTCTATGACAACAAGTTAGACGAAATGGAGTTTTATTTTGCCGATGCCACTGCTATTGAAACCATGGCACGATCGAACCCTGCATTTGTGCTGATGAAGGAAGGCAAGGTGATGGGCAAATGGCACCACCGCCATGTGCGCGATCTGCTTGACTACCAATTCTAAGAACGAAAAACAACCTATAAGAAATACAACCAATTATGATACAAAGAAAACAAACCCTCTTTCTGATTATTGCTATCTGCGCAATGATATTGTGCTTCACTTTCCCCATTGCCAGATATTCAAGCATGTCGTCGTTGCAAATGCCTGTTACCGGTGAACTTAACCTAATAGCCAAACACATCGACTTCAATCCCGAGCAGCTTATGAGCCTCGAACCCATCGCCCTGGGTCAGGACGGTTTCTTTAATGCTTGGCCACTGACGCTCATCACTATTGGTGTGATGGCCATCTCGCTTATCAGCATCTTTCTTTTCAAAAAACGCACCGTTCAGATGAAAGTGGTGGCTTTTGGATTCTTGCTGAGCGTATTGGACATCGCTCTGACGTTTGCATGGGCAGTGGATGCCTGCCAGAAAGCATTACCTTTCAACAATATGGGATGCACAGATGTGACCAACCATTTCGGCATTGGATCTTTTGCCCCTATCGTAGCAGCCGCAATGCTCTTCTTGGCTCAACGAGCTATTAAGAAAGACGAAGAGATGGTGCGCGCTGCCGACCGTTTGAGATAAACTTTCTACCATGCAAGAAATATTCAATTCAGTAGATCAGTTACCCATTGTGGCACGGAAATTGCTTGACACATTTCCAGAAGAGCGGTTTTTTGCCTTTTTTGGCAAGATGGGCGTGGGCAAGACCACCCTCATCAAAGAACTCTGCCTACAACTGGGTGTGGAAGACAATGTGTGCAGTCCTACATTCGCTATAGTGAACTCATACTGCCGGGCAGAAGGAGACCCCGTGTATCACTTCGACTTCTACCGCCTGAAAAATGTGGACGAAGCTTATGACATAGGCTATGAGGAATACTTTTACAGCGGAGAATACTGCTTTACTGAATGGACCGAAAAAATTGAAGAATTACTCCCCGAACAGTATGTGAGGGTAGATATTGAGGAAAATAACGGAATAAGAACTTTAATCGCAAATTTGAAAAATGACTGAATCTGAGATACTCGCCAAATTGGCCGCCCAAGCCCTGGACGAAAAGAAGGGCATTGACGTGCAAATTCTTGATCTGCGCGGTCTGCAATCGGCCCCTTGCGCATTCTTTGTAATAGCCTCGGGTAATGTTCCGTCACATGTGACAGCACTTAGCGACCATGTGCATGAGATTGTGAAAAAGGCAACCGGACTTAACCCCTCGAAAGTGGAGGGTTACATGAATGCCGAATGGATCCTGATGGACTACTTTGATGTGGTGGTACACATCTTCCAGCAGGACAAGCGCCAGTTTTTCCGTTTGGAACAGCTTTGGGCCGACGCCGCACATGTTGAGATCTAACATCTCGATATGCAATCATAACCATTAAATACTATTGAATCAATAATTGTTTATGTCTGAAGAAAAGAAAAAAAACACACCCAAGGGGAAACCCACAAAATCCAAAGACTCCAAGCCTAAGAAAAGTTGGATAATATATGTCGTTTACGGCATTATCCTGGTGGCGTTGGGAAGCATGCTGCTAGGCCCAGATGCGAAATCGAGCGACCACAAAATCAAGTGGAGCAAACTTGAGAGAATACTGATGAAACAGGACTATTCTCGCATTGTGATTGTGAATAAGGAATTTGCCGAAGTGTACATAAAGCCCTCGGCAATGAAGAAGGACACCCTATACCAGGATCTCTATTCCACCAATATGATGAATCAGAAGGTGCCTACTTCCGACTTTTACAAATATGAATTCATCACCCTTGAAAGTTTTGAGAAAGACATTGACAGTGTAGAAGCTAAGACAGGCGTGCGTATTGAGATGGAGCCTGAGAAACGTCACAGCGTGTGGAAAGATGTGCTGGTGATGTTCGGCCCATTCTTCCTGATCATAATATTCTTCATCATCATGAACCGCATGACCCAGAAGCAGATGGGCGGCGGTGGCAACGGCATCTTTGGCGTTGGCAAAAGCAAGGCCAAGATGTATGACGGCAAGACCCCGACCAATGTCACGTTCAAAGATGTGGCGGGTTTGGCTGGCGCCAAAGAAGAGGTGATGGAAGTTGTGGACTTCCTCAAAAATCCCAAACGCTATACCGACTTGGGTGGTAAGATACCTAAGGGCGTGCTCCTGGTAGGTCCTCCGGGTACCGGTAAAACCCTTTTGGCCAAAGCTGTGGCTGGCGAAGCCAATGTGCCCTTCTTCTCCATGTCGGGTTCCGACTTCGTAGAGATGTTCGTCGGCGTGGGAGCCTCCCGTGTGCGCGACCTCTTTGAAGAAGCTAAGAAAAAATCGCCCTGCATTATCTTTATTGATGAAATTGACGCCGTGGGTCGTGCTCGTGGCAAAGCTGGTCTCAGCAATGCCAACGATGAGCGCGAGAACACCCTCAACCAGCTCCTCACCGAGATGGACGGCTTCAGCTCCGGCACCAACATCATTGTGCTGGCAGCCACCAACCGTGCCGAGATTCTTGACCCCGCATTGCTTCGTGCTGGCCGTTTCGACCGCCAGATTCATGTGGAGCTGCCTGACCTGGAAGAGCGCAAAGGCATCTTTGAAGTCCACTTGCGCAAGTTGAAGCTGAACAACAACAAGGACTCCGAAGGTTATGTTGACCGCAAGTTCCTGGCCAAGCAAACCCCGGGTTTCTCGGGCGCAGATATTGCCAACGTATGTAACGAGGCCGCCCTCTGTGCTGCCCGCAAGAATAAGAAAGCCATCGAGAAACAAGACTTCCTGGATGCTGTTGACCGCATTGTAGGCGGATTGGAGAAGCGCACCAAGGTGCTTACCGAGCAGGAGAAGCGCACCGTGGCCTTCCACGAGAGTGGTCATGCCTCAGTAAGCTGGCTGCTGAAGGGTGCCGATCCCCTCATCAAGGTCACCATCGTGCCTCGTGGACAGAGTTTGGGTGCTGCGTGGTATCTGCCGGATGAGCGTCAGCTCACCACCTACGACCAGATGTTTGACAAGATGACCAGCCTTATGGCCGGACGTGCTGCTGAGGAAATCTTCTTTGGCAAAGTTGGTACCGGTGCCCTCAGCGACATTGAGCGCGCCACCAAGATGGCTCAGAGCATGGTAATCTATTATGGTATGAGTCCTGAACTCGGTAACATCAGCTTCTATGATCCCAGCGGTCAGAGCGAGTTTGGCTTCACCAAGCCTTTCAGCGAGAAGACTGCCGAAATTATCGACAAGGAGGTTCGCCGCATGGTGGAAGAAGCCTATGCCCGCGCCAAGCAGATTATCTCCGAGCATCGTACCCAGATGGAAGAACTGGCTGGCCAACTCTTTGAAAAGGAAGTGCTCTTCCGCGAAGACTTGGAGCGCATATATGGCCCCCGAGAGGGTGAGGCTAAAGCAGAATTGGCAGAAGCAACCGAAAACACAGAAGTGCTTGACGAAAACAATACATCCAGTACCCTATAACCCATTGTGACATGAAGACCTTTTGGATTCGAACTGCAAGCGCCCTTGTTTATGCTGTCCTCTTCTTGGGCTCCATATTCATGGGCCGTATTACTGGAAATAACGAACTCGGCATCATCGTCCTCGCATTCTTTGGTGCATTTGTGGCATCTGGCTGCGCAATAGAATACTACCGTATTGCCGAATTAGGTGGCAACCATCCGAGCAGATATCTCGGAATCGTACTCACGGCAATGACCACTTTAGCCATGGCCCTGTTCGCCGATTGGGCAGACAGCGCACAAAGCGACATCATAGTGTTGATTGCCTTCACCATCATGGGCTTGATTGTATTCCTATCCGTGCCCTGCGCCCTCATGGCTCAGTTGTGGAGAGATTCTCAAAATCCTTTCGGCGACGTGTTGCACACTTTGTTGCCCGTCATCTACTGTGCCATTCCCTTGGGGCTCATGACATGGTTGAATGACAACGGTATCCTTCCCGTGTGCGTACTCCTGGTGTGGGGCAACGACAGCTTTGCCTATATCGGAGGTTCGCTGGTCGGCAAACACAAGATGTGGCCCAAACACTCCCCTGGCAAAACCTGGGAAGGCACAGCCATTGGCGTTGTCTGCTGCATGGCCATCGCCTATTTCGTCGGGCCGCTGTTTAACAGCCAGTATCCCATGATAGCGTGGATTGTATTAGGACTTATTTGTGGCGTTGTAGGCACATTGGGCGACCTAGTTGAATCCATGCTCAAACGCTCTGTCGGCCTCAAGGATTCCGGCAATATCATGCCAGGTCACGGCGGCTTCCTCGACCGTTTCGATAGCCTGCTCATGATTCTCCCATTTGCATTTGTTATAATGTTTCTGTTCAGCCTTATCACTAATACCAATATATTGTAGTCTATGTATTTTCATCGCGAAGGAAAACCCACTATGATCATCGTCCTCGCATTCGTGCTTTGCGTATGGGCGCTGATGGCGTTTTTTGTAGATAATTGGACCATCTTTCATTCAGCGTTCGTCGTTGTCCTGTTCTTGTTCTGGATAGGCGTATCTCTCTTTTTCCGCATTCCCAAACGTGATTTTATCACTGACGGGAAGCGTATGATTGCCCCAGCCGACGGCACTGTGGTGGTCATTGAGGAAACCTACGAAAAAGAATACATTAAATCCGAGTGCGTCCAAGTGTCCATCTTCATGTATGGTACCGATGTCCATGTCAACCGCTATCCTTGCGACGGCACCATTGAATACTATAAGTTCCATCGTGGCAACTATTTTGTAGCCTCGTATCCCAAATCGAGCGTGCTCAACGAGCATTCCTCCGTGGGACTGCGACTGCCCGACGGCCAAAAAATCCTAATCCGCCAGGTGGCCGGCACAATGGCCCGCCGAATAGTTTGCTATGCCAAAGAAGGCGAACAAGTGAAGCAGAATCAGGAAATGGGATTCATTAAGTTTGGGTCGCGAGTTGACCTGTATGTGCCCAAGCACTTCACCATAGACGCAAAATTACAAGACACCGTACGAAACGCAATCACTCCCATCATCACCATACAACCCCAACAAGCCTGAATATGTCGATAGCCGACCAGATTATCTACGAGGACAACCACCTCATAGCCCTCAACAAGTTGCCCGGACAGATTGTGCAAGGCGACAAAACTGGTGATGTGCCATTGTCGGAATTGGTGAAAGATTTCATCAAACAACGAGACAACAAGCCTGGCAATGTTTTTTGTGGAGTGATACACCGCCTTGACCGTCCGGTCAGCGGCGTTTGTATTTTTGCAAAGACGAGCAAAGCTCTTTCTCGGATGAACGAGTTGGTAAAAAGTCGTGATTTCCACAAGACCTACCACGCCGTGGTGAAAGATATACCTTCTATGCCAGAAGGCACACTCGAAGATTATCTTGTGCGCAACGAAAAACAAAATAAGAGTTTTGTAACCCAAAACAGTAAGACGGAGGGTGCTAAACTTGCCAAACTAGACTACCGACTACTGTCCACCTCCACAGGTGGCTACCATCTGCTGGAAGTCAATCTCCACACCGGACGTCATCACCAAATCCGTTGCCAATTGGCACATATGGGCTGCCCCATCAAAGGGGATTTGAAATATGGTGCCCAGCGAAGCAATCCTGATGGGTCCATTTCGCTACATGCCTACCAGCTACAATTCGAACACCCTGTTCGGCACGAGATAGTGACAATAACAGCACCCGACCCTTGGAATTATTTTGAATAATAAAAAGAAATAGTGAATTAATAATACTTATTTATTAGAAAACTTGAAATATAAATAACTTGAATTAGGCAAAAACCACAAGTAATGAAAAAAACAATTAAAAATTTGCTTTTAGGTCTGCTCCTTATAAGTTCCTCGGCACTTATGGCGCAGTCGGTGATAACGAAAAGTAGCGACTATCGACAGTCGTCTTTCAGCTTTGTTGCACCACAGCTCAATGTTTCTACCCAACAAGCCAATGGCACAACTTTCACAACCCTGCAAATGCAAGGTGCCGCACCCTCGCATGCCCTTGGTCGCCCCAACCTGCCCATTATATCCCAATTTATTGAGATACCTATCTGCTCAGCAGTAAAGGTTGACTACCAAATACGCCAGACCAAAACGCTTGACAATTTAAAATACCCCGTAATGCCGGCTCAGCCTGCTCCGAGCAAATCGCAGAAAGGTGCATTGCCATTTGTTTACGACAGCGCATACTACCAATCTAACAACAATGAGATTGACCGTGTGGTGGTTGAGACCATGGGTATCTCACGCGACCGCAATGTGGCAATTCTTCGCGTGAATCCTGTAATTTACGATCCAACCACCGGCAGTCTTCAGCTGATCACTGCTATGGATATCACGTTACAGTTTGAAAACGCTGACATTGCCGCCACCCAACAACTGCATTCCCGCTACTATTCGCCCGATTTTAGCTTGGGCCATAAGATTGAGGGTGCACTGCCTTGTTCTAAAGAGATCCGCTCTGGCGCCCCTATCCACTACCTTATCGTAGCTCATAGCAGCTTCCGCGACCAACTCAATGGTTTCATCAACTGGAAAAAGCGCCAGGGTTTCATTGTTACCGTAGGTTATACCGACGATCCCAATGTGGGCACCACTTCGACCTCTATTGCCCAATATACCAAAAGTTTCTACACAAATGCCACGGAAGAGCTGCCTGCTCCCACTTACCTGCTTCTCGTTGGTGATGTGCAGCAAATACCTGCATTTAATGCTCGATGCACCCAGCCCTCTACCGACCACGTGTCCGACCTCTATTATACCACTTGGACCGACGGCGACAATATCCCCGACTGCTATATAGGCCGATTCTCTGCTCGTACTGTGGATGAACTTATTCCTCAAATCGAGAAGACCCTTCTCTACGAAGGATACAACTTCCCCAACGACAGCTATCTGAGCCGCGGCATTCTCATTGCTGGCGAAGACCAGGGTTATAGTGGCGACAATGCCTATCGCTATTCCGATCCCACTATGGACTATATTGCAAAGACATACGTCAATGCCTCCAACGGCTACACCACTTTCCATTACTTCAAAAACAATATCAACTTCGCACCCACTGGTGTAACAGTTGATGGCAGCTGCTCTGCAGCAGCCAATGCCAACATCTTAAGAAACTACTACAACGATGGCTATGGATTGGTGAACTATAGCGCACACGGCTACGACGACGAGTGGTCCAAACCCAGCTTCAATGCCAACCACGCTTCGGCTATGACCAATCGCAACATGCCCTCAATCATGATTGGCAACTGCTGCCTCTCTGGTAAGTTCAACACTCGCGCTTACGACGAATGTCTTGGCGAGGCACTTCTCCGCAAAGGTAATAATGCTGGTGCCGTAGCCTATTTTGGTGCAACCAACTCCACCTATTGGCCTCATGACTTCTCTTGGTCAGTAGGTATTCGCTCCAATATGTCAAATACCATGGATGCTAACTATGACTCCCAGCACCTTGGTATGTACGACCGTTTGTTCCACACCCACAACGAGCCTTTCAGCGCATGGCATATCACTGCTGGCGCCATGAATGTTGCCGGCAACACCGCTGTGCAAGAATATGGTAGCTACCAGCTTTACTACTGGGAAATCTACGAGCTCTTTGGCGACCCCTCACTCATGCCCTGGCTTGGCACTGCCTCCACAATGGAACTCTCTTCTGCAGGTGTGCTGCCCCTCGGTTCCGGTACCTACAGTGTTACTGCTGTACCTTATGCCTATGTGGCACTCACCACTGCCGACGAACATGATCTTATAGCAGCCACCTATGCTGATGCCCAGGGTGTTGCCGAACTGACAATTCCTTCCGACATCTGTGTTGGCGAGTACGAACTCTCAGCATGGGCACAAAACTACAAACCCGCCTTCCAAACCATTCTGGTTAGCTCACTTGATGGCCCTTACGCACTCGTTGCCGAAATGCAGCCTACAGAATCTATTGTTCCTGGCCAAGTAAACAATTTCAATGTCAAGGTGGTCAATATGGGCAATTCCGATGTCAACTCTGGCCATATCAATTTTGAGAGTGCCAATGAAAACAGTGTTATTGTCAACACTTCAGCTTGGTTCAACAATATTGCAGCCAACGATACCATCACGCTTAATGGCATCTGCCCCATCTACGTTCCCGAATATGTTACCGACGGCAAGACCATTAAGATCAAAGCCATTTGTGAATTTGGCGGAAACATGCCCTCGCAAAAGAACTTCAACTTTGAAGTATCCACACCAAAACTTGTACTTGCAAACACCTCACTTTCCAGCGACCTTCTTCCTGGTACCACTACCAACCTCACTTGCGTTGTGGCCAACACGGGATCCAAGGATGCTGACAACATCACACTGAGCTTTGAATACCCATTTGAATTCATCAACATCACACCTGCCGACAACAATACAAATTACACCATCAATGCTAGTCAGCAGATTAATGCTAATTTCAACATCCAAGCCGATGCCACTGCACCTTTGGCCGACATTCCTGTTCGAATTCTTGCCAACTCAGAGTTCTTAGGCGAAATCATGGTGCGCTGCGGACATAGTAATCTTGAAGACTTCGAATCCAACTCCTTCAATACCTTCAATTGGAACATGAACAATTATGCTTGGGAAATCACCAACAGCAATGTTCACGCCGGTACCTTCAGCGCTCGTAGCAAGAGTAACCTTGGTGACAACAAAGAATCCGAAATGTCCATTACCTGGACCTCCTCCAATAACGACACCATTAGTTTCTACCACATGGTATCGTCGGAGTCTGGTTATGACAAATTCACTTTCAGCATTGATGGTAATGAGGTTCTTGAAACCTCTGGTAATGAAGATTGGAGCTACTACGCTTATGCCGTAAGCGCAGGCACCCACAACTTCGTATTCAAATATACCAAAGACTACTCTGCATCTCGCGGCCAAGACTGTGCATGGTTAGACAACATCCGACTCCCCTTCAACGGTGATGTCTGCACGTTTATTATCGATACCGTATGTCAGCAAAACGAATACACCTATAACGGTAACACTATAAACCTCCATGAAAATGGCACCCGCACCTATTCATTCCAAGATGGCAACGAAACTGATTATGTTTCCATCACAGTACTCCCTGCTCCCGACGTTACAATTGAACGAATCAACTGCGGCGGTTGCTTCCTTCTCAAAGCCAACGGTGCCACCTCCTATGTATGGAGCACTGGCGATCAAAGTCAATTCATCATCGTTTGTCCCGAAGAGGTCACCACTTATTCCGTAACCGGCTATCGAAATGGTTGCAGTGGCGAGGCCACTACTACCGTGTTGGACATCAACGATGTTAACGCCCCCGAATCCGTTGCACTCTATCCCAACCCCGCAACCGACCGCGTTATCGTGGCCGCTCACGAAATGAAGAGCATTCAATTGCTCAACCTTATGGGACAGGTAATCTACTCCACAAAATCGAATACTGAATCTATTTCGATCTACCTTCAAAGCATTCCTACAGGTATCTACTTGGTTCGTGTGGAAACCGCTCATGGTGTTGTGGTCAAGAAACTTGTTCGCAAATAATAACGATAATCATTATAGAGGGCAACACTATTGGGTGTTGCCCTCTATATTTATATTACAATCTTACATCCAACCATCCAATAATAATATAAACTAACAACATCCTTATTTTATTCAACATCTAAGCATGCAAATAAATCATATGAAGAAGAAAATATTTTTCGCAGCCACCACCCTTGCCACCCTTGCACTATTCAGCGCATGCACAAAACCGCACACTCCCTACGTTATAGAATGGCGATTCGAAGACACTAATATGAAAACAACCAATCTCCATGCATATGAAATGAAAGGAGACCAAATGAACTCACAAAAATGGCGTAGCGAGTTTCACAAATTCGACACAATCGTCAGCAACGGCGATACGCACATTTACGCCTACGGCCAACTTAAAGACGCCGCATTACCAGGGGCCGACGGCATATGCATATCTATCGAAAACATCATTACTCTTCAGTCCTATAACCTAGACACTATTTTCCCTATCGTCCAAGGTAAAGAAAACTTCATCACTATCACCCCTGACATGACTTGGACCAAACATTAATCATCCCATTGGTCACAATCCAACTCACTTAATAAGGCCATTTTGTAAAAAATGGCCTTATTTTTAGCTATTTTACAAACATTTTATCATCCAAATAAAAAAAACATCAGCACGTAAACATTTACTAGACAGACTCTTTACACAAAAAATTCAGAAAATATGCAATTATTTGTCATTTTATATACAAAAAATAGTACCTTTGCAAACAAATCCAATCAACTTAGATACACCTAAAACTAACAAACTAATTAAGTCGGATGAAGAACAAATATTACGATTTGGTCGAACAGACCTTCGATTTCCCACAGGATGAATTTCGCACTGAAGATGGCGAACTCTACTTCCATGACATTCCTTTAATGGAAATCATCAAGCAATACGGCACACCTCTGAAGATCACCTATCTGCCCAAGATAACCTCCCAAATACAGAGAGCAAAACGTATGTTCAATGTCGCTATTGCCAAAACCGACTATCGCGGAACTTACAATTACTGCTATTGCACCAAGTCGTCCCACTTCAGTTTCGTACTCGAAGAAGCACTCAAGAACGATATCAATCTCGAAACCTCTTCGGCTTTCGATATCAATCTCATCCAAGAACTCTACGAGCAGAAACTTGTTGACAAAGATAAATTTATCGTTTGCAACGGATACAAGCGCCAACAATATATTGAAAACATTGTAAATCTTTACAACGATGGCTGGCACAATGTGGTGCCCATCATTGATAACCGCAACGAATATCATTCGCTCGATTCACTTCTGGAGAACCCCGAAGTACCTATGAAGATTGGCATACGCATCGCATCGGAGGAAGAGCCAAAGTTTGACTTCTACACTTCGCGTCTGGGAATGCGTTATTCTGACATCGTCTCCTTCTACGAAGAGCAAGTCAAGCCCAATCCCAAATTCAAGTTCAAGATGCTCCATTTCTTCATCAACACCGGCATCCGCGACACTGCCTACTATTGGAACGAGTTGGCTAAATGTGTAAATGTTTATTGCGATCTCAAACGCGTTTGCCCCGATTTAGACAGCCTCAATATCGGTGGTGGATTCCCCTGTAAGACCTCTCTTGCCGCCACCTACGACTACGAATACATGGCCGAAGAAGTGCTGGCTCAAATCAAGGCAATCTGCACCAACCGGGGTGTTGACGAGCCCAATATCTTCACTGAATTCGGATCATTCACCGTTGGTGAAAGTGGCGCAACACTTTATTCCATCCTCGATGCCAAACAGCAGAACGACCGTGAGATGTGGTATATGATTGACTCCTCTTTCATCACCACCCTGCCCGACACCTGGGGTATCAACCAACGCTTCATCATGCTCCCCATCAACCATTGGGATTGCGAATACCAGCGCGTATTCTTGGGCGGCCTCACTTGCGACAGCGAAGACTATTACAACGCCGACTCTCACGCCAACGCCATCTTCCTGCCCAAACTCCAAAAAGACGAGCCCCTTTACATCGGCTTTTTCCACACTGGCGCTTACCAAGAAAGCCTCGGCGGCTATGGTGGCATACAGCACTGCCTCATCCCTGCTCCCAAACACATCATCATCGACAAAGATGAAAACGGCGAATACGTCACAAAACTCTTCGCCAAAGAGCAGAGCCACAAATCAATGCTAAAGATTCTGGGTTACTAGCTAGCACCTTTCGCAATTAACCATACAAGGGTAGTTGCCTTAAGGCAACTGCCCTTTTTCCAGGTTTCCCAACCTTCATCCCAACAGCAATATACATTTTATTTTGTTCATATAAATAAAAAAGTGTATCTTTGCACCATGAAACCTTATATACATAAAGTCAAATATTACGAGTGCGACCGCATGGGCATCACTCACCATTCCAACTACATACGTTTCATGGAAGAGGCTCGCGTTGACCTCCTAGACCAGCTTGGATACGGCTTTGAGAAAATGGAAGCCGACGGAATTGTCTCCCCCGTTACCGAAGTAAACTGCACTTATCGCAAAACAACCACCTTCCAGGATGAAATTGTCATCGACGTGCATCTGGCCAAAGTATCCACCCTCAAATTCGACTTCGAATATGTGGGTCGCAAAGATGGTGCGGTAGTATTCATTGGCCGCAGCACCCACTGCCTCATGGAAAATGGCCGACCCGTAGTTCTCAAAGATCGCTACCCTAACCTTTTTAATATCGATTAGCGCCATGCCTATAGCAGAAGAAACACCAGCCTGCATGTATGGGTCGCCCGAAACCATGTATCAGCGCAAACCTCTTGCCGACGAAATGATGCGCAAAAGCATCCAGGTGGCAGCTGCCATGTTTGTCAGCCAAGGTCGTATACTTGCCTGCCAACGTGGCTATGGGAAATGGCAGGGTTGGTGGGAATTCCCTGGTGGCAAAATCGAAAATGGCGAGCAACCCATTGACGCCCTTCGTCGCGAAATAGCCGAAGAAATGGACGCCACAATCACGCAAGCCGTCTTCGTCGAAACCATCCAGTACGACTACCCCGAATTCCATATGACCATGCACCTCTTTGCTTGCCGCATGCTTAACAACCAATATACACTCAAAGAGCACACCGATGCTCGTTGGCTAAACCAACACCAGCTCGACTCTGTCAACTGGCTTCCTGCCGACATCGAACTGATGAGCCGCCTTGTAATATCCGATGCTGAAAAACTACTAAACTGAACAAAACATGAACACCACCATACTTGCCATAGAGTCGTCATGCGATGACACTTCGGCTGCCATCCTCCGCAACGACCGCATCCTCTCTAACGTTATCGCATCTCAAAAAGTGCACGAACAATACGGCGGCGTAGTGCCCGAACTAGCCTCTCGCGCCCATCAGCAAAATATCGTGCCCGTGGTCGATGCCGCCATCAAAAACGCAGGCATACAGAAAAACGACATCAACGCCATCGCGTTCACCCGTGGCCCCGGCCTGTTAGGATCGCTCATGGTGGGCGTTTCTTTTGCCAAAAGTTTCGGACAGGCACTAAATATCCCGCTCATCGAGGTCAATCACCTGCAAGGGCATGTTCTCTCTCACTTCATCAAAGAGAACGACGATTCACCTGTGCCCCAGTTTCCGTTCATCTGCCTACTCGTCTCAGGTGGCCACACCCAGATACTATTACTCAAGAGTCATTTCGAAATGGAAATCTTAGGCGAGACAATTGATGATGCCGCCGGCGAAGCCATCGACAAAGCTGCCAAAATTATGGACCTCGGATACCCTGGTGGCCCTATTATCGACCGCTTGGCGCAACAAGGCAATCCCGATGCTTTTCAGTTTGCCACGCCCAACATCTCAGGCTGCAACTACAGCTTCAGCGGCATCAAGACTTCTTTTCTATACTTCCTTCGCGACCACCTGGCCACCGACCCCGACTATATTGAGAACAATAAAGCCGACCTCTGCGCCTCCATCCAGAAATGTATCGTCGGTTTCCTTATCAAAAAACTCGAAAAAGCCGTCAAAGAACATGGTGTCAAGCAAATTGCCATCGCCGGCGGAGTGTCGGCCAACAGCCTGCTGCGATCCGAGTTGCAACGCCTAGGTCAAAAACACCACTGGCAAGTGTTCATCCCCAAGTTCCAATTCTGCACCGACAATGCCGCCATGGTGGGTATTGCCGGCTATTTCAAATATCTCAACGGAGAATATGCCGACATTTCTCTGCCACCTTACGCCCGATAATTAAACAGACATACCCTTACGAAACGTCTCTTGCTCATAATACTCTTTATGTTAGGCCTTGCCCGCTTGCAAGCCCAAGATGTGCATTTCTCCCAACCCGATCTCGACCCCATGCTCCTCAACCCAGCCTACTCCGGCTTCTATGAAGGATCAGGCCGATTCGGTCTTATTTATCGTAACCAGTGGTTCTCCATCACCCAACCCTACCAAACATTGGCCCTTACCGGCGAGATGGCCATCTATCGCAACAATTCCGGAAGCCAAGGTCTCAGTTTGGGCGCAACCATGTTGGCCGACCGCGCTGGCACTTTGCACTATGGCACTACATCGGGGCATCTTTCTGCCGCTTACTATTTCGCGCTCAACCGCTATCGTACTAATGTCGTTTCCCTCGGATTCTCACTCGGCTACGGACAGTCAGGATTCGACCCCTCCCAAGCCGAGCTCAACGACCCCTCCGAAACCTTCCGACAAGTGTTGGTCAACTATCCTATAGTGGGTTTAGGGGCAGCATGGTACTTTATGCCTAACGCCGACCTCGTGATGCGCTTAGGTCTTTCCGCTAACAATGTCAACCGTCCCAATATTTCCTATTTTGGGGCCGATGACACCTATCTCCAACGCCGCTACACACTCTTCGCACGTGCCGAATGGCGTCATTGGAGCACAATCTCCCTCATGCCCGTCGTCATGTTTCAGATGCAAGGCCAATACCACGAACTGGTGTATGGGGCCGACTTCAAATGGTATCTAGATGAGCAGAGTGCGAAACCCATCAGCTTACGTACCGGACTGGCCCTTCGTCAAGCCGACGCCCTTATAGCCAGCCTCCTCATCGAATACGGAGCTTTCCTTTTTGCCTTCAACTACGATGCCAACATCTCTCCCCTGGCTGCTGCCAGTGGCACAGTGGGAGCCATGGAAGTAGGCCTTGTTTACCGCTTCTCAAATAGTCGTAAACGCATCAAGGCTGTCAAATGTCCAGTATATTAAATTCCTCACTATCATGAAAAGAATAGCCCTTTCCGCCATATTGTTCATAATCAGTATCACTGCCTTATGCCAGGAGCAATACATACTCCAACGCGTACACGACAGCATCAACACCACCGGTAGCGAAACCGGAGCCGTAATCATCGACGACTCAATCTTGCTCTATACCACCATGAGCCGCGAAGAGACGCCTAGACTTTATCTTATGGACTTCTCCCCTATCCTCACCCAGGTCAACATTGCGCCCATCTCACCCGACGGCACTCTTGGCAAAGGCGACAAATGCCGCTGGGGCATCAACGCCAACGGACAAAACTGTGGCAATGTGGCTTACGATGCCCAGCATCAAGTCATCTACTACACCCGCTCCGAAGCCCACGACAACAGTCCTAAACGTATCTATTACTCCCGTCGCCTCAGTGGCAACCGTTGGAGCAAAGGCCAGCTTGTTGGTGGCGATGTCAACATCAAAGGTTATTCATCAACCCATCCTGCCATAGGCATGCTGCACAATGGCGAGACTGTTTTGTTCTTCTCATCTGATCGCCCTGGCGGACTTGGCGGTATGGACCTCTGGTATGCCATCCTCATCTCGCCCGGCCTCCCGGGCAACAGCATCAATCTTGGTGCTCCCGTCAATACCGACAGCAACGAGGTTACCCCCTTCTATGCTTCTCACCAGCGCACCCTATATTTTTCATCCAATCGTGCCGACGCCATCGGAGGTTACGATATCTATCAGTCTGAGGGCGCACGCAACAGCTGGCAGCCACCTGTCAACATGGGCCCCAGCCTTAACAGCAAGTTCGATGATGTTTTCTTCAACCTCCAACCCTGCACCTGTCGTTGCGCCACTGATACCCTCAACCCCCAACCCGTTGAATCCTGCGGCTTTTTATCGTCCAACCGCCCGGGATCTCTTTATCGTACAGATAGCAACTGCTGCCACGACCTATTCCGCTGGCAACTCCTAGCCTCTGTGGCCGACACCACACCACTGACCGATACACTTATCCCCCATGCTTCTTCCGTGGCCGACCTACTGCCTCTGAGTTTATATTTCCACAACGACGAACCCAACCCCAGAACCCTCGATACCACCACCCAGTCCGACTACACATCCACTTATCGCCGCTATCTCAAGCACTTCCAAGAATACAAAGGAGCACAGCCCAGTCCTGTTGACCCTCGACAATGGGACTCCATCCAAAACGAAGTTGACTATTTCTTCCGTCACGAACTGCCGCAAGGCCATAGCAACATGCTCCAGCTTTTTGAGTTCCTCCAACGCGACCTTCAAGCCGGCCGCAATGTCACCCTCACCATCGGCGGCTATGCTTCACCCCTTTTCGAAAGCCTCTACAACGTCAACCTCTCCCTCCGTCGCATCCAATGCTTCAAGAACCAGCTCATGCAATGGAACAACGCCGCCCTCCTTCCCTATCTGACCAACGGCATGTTGCAGATCAAAAGCCAGGCCAATGGAGCCCCTTCTATCAATGAAGTCGAGGCAAACTCTCCTCTTCGCAACCCCAAGAGCGAGAAATCAGTATATTCCATGGCAGCAGCTCACGCTCGCCGCATCCAAATCATTGGCTACGATATAACAAAATAAATGAATATCTAATAATAAAAATAACATTAACATGAAAATCCTCTGTGTTGTGCGCAACTATGCGCCCCATGCCAAAGAAATGCAGTCGGCCGTTCCCACCGAACCCGTATTCTTTATGAAACCCGACAGCGCCCTTAACCCCAAACAACTTCCCTTCTTTTATCCCGACTTTTCGCAGGATGTACAACATGAGCTCGAACTCGTCGTCCGCATCGACCGCCTCGGCAAATGCATCAAGCCCGAATTTGCCCACAAATACTACGACTCCGTTGCTCTTGGTATCGACTTCACTGCTCGCGACATCCAGCGCGGATTCAAAGAGCGCAGCATGCCCTGGCTTATATCCAAAGGTTTCGACGGCAGTGCTGTTGTAGGACCTTTTGTCAAGCTCTCCGACCTCGGAAAACCCATCAATGACCTCAATTTCAACCTCACCATCAATGGTGAAATCAAACAAGAAGGCAACAGTCGCGATATGATTTTCGATGTTGACCACCTCATTGCCTACGTTTCGCGTTTCATCACCCTTCGCACCGGCGACCTCATCTACACCGGCACCCCTGCTGGCGTAGGTCCCGTTAAGATTGGAGACCACCTCGTTGGCACCCTCGAAGGTCGCGAACTTCTTACCCTCGACATCAAATAATACACCCAACATATCTTCACCAACAAAAGGGTTTCCTCTGCCAAAACGGGAAACCCTTTTTACGTTTCGCCAACACACTATCGGCAAGCATTCCACACCATAGTCATGCCAGCCAATGTGTTATTAACTTTTTAGAGTTAATTAAATTCGCCAACCGACAGATGCCAATCCACAAAAAAGATATAATTTTGCAATTTGAAAAATAATATTCATTGCGCAATGAAAAAGAACTCAAAGAACTACCGCCAAGTAGCATATATATGCTTAATGGCCATGATGTTAGCCTCTCCATTATACAGTGGGGCTCAGACCGTGTCGAACTCGCCTCAAACCGAGCATCAGTACAACGACGACATCCACACTTTCATCATCAAACGCCTCCGACAGACCTGTCAGCAGCGCGAAAAGCAGATGAACAAACAAATCCAACAGCTCCTTATCAACCTTCCCAATGCCGAAAAGTTGTACGACGAGACCTTCGTCCGCATCACTACCGATGTGGTTGAAGACACCACCGAGGACGGCAAACACGAAATCAACTTCGTCTATAACATCGCCTACACCTGCCATCATTTTGAGGGCACCGAGGACGACTATCCTTCGGCAGCTTATGTATGGAATTCGTCCAACTCCTGCCGTGCTATCTGCAACCTCACCAAGCAGATGATTGATAACGAGATGTCTGATATCTTTGCCCCCGGTAAGAAAACCACCATCACCATCACCTCCACTACCGATGCCGCCGAGATTGCCCATATCGATTACAAAGGAGAGTATGGCGACTTCCGCTATATGCCCGCCATCTTCAACGACGAGCACGTGCGTATCTCTGTGGACAAGAAAGATGGTATCACCACCAACGCCCAGCTGGCTTACGTCCGTGCCCAGAGTGTCAAGAGCTACCTTTCCGATCAGATCAACAGTCTCAAACGCACCGACAACGACTATAGATTCATCACACGTTGCTTTGATATGACCGGTCCACACTACCGCCGCAGCAGCCTGCAGATTGTAGTCCATGGTGCTTTCGATGCTGCCGCTAAAAACATGGAAGCCGCCCTGCTCAACGATGAATATGTCGATTTCAACATCCCCAGCATCGAAGAGAATATCAACAGCAAGACCTATGCCCTCATCGTTGCCGACGAGGAATACACCGCCCCCCTGCCCAACTGCGACTTCGCTAGCAACGACGGTGATGTGCTCCACCAGTATTTCGTACACACCCTTGGCATCCCCACCCGCCATGTGAAAGTACTCCATAATGCTGGCCGCCAACAAATTTACGACGAAGGTATCCATTGGCTCAAAGACGTAATCAAAGCCCAGAATGGCGATGTACATATCATCGTTTATTATGCCGGCCATGGTGTCAGCAATGCCAAATTCCAACCCTACCTCATGCCCAGTGGTGTTGATGTTAGCAAAATTCGTGCTTTCAAGAGCAAAAACGGTGTCCTTCCTAGCGGCATCACCCTCAAGGGAAACGACATGGACAAAGTGCTCTCTCAGTGCATCTCCATCGATACTCTCTGCGGTTGGTTCAAAAAGATCTCGGCTCTCAGCTACACCTTTATCATCGATGCCAGCTGCAATGGCATTCAGCGTAGCGGTAAGGAATTCTTCGATATGACTCGCGAAACCAAACGTTATCGCGCTCCCCGTGTGCGTGAAGACTTTGTCATCTTCATGGCTGCCGACGGCGACAAAACCGCCTATTCCTTCATCGACCAGCACCACGGATTCTTTACCTATTATATATTAAAGGAACTCAAATACACCCGTGGCGAAATCACCTTCCAGGATCTCTTCAACAATGTCACCAAAAACCAGGCCTACGAGTCCTCGCTGCAAAACAAGCTCCAAGAGCCCAGCATGATTATCGGTGGCACCCTTGGCGAAAACTGGGGCCAGAGAACCTTTATTAATAATTAAGAATTAATCACTCTTAACGCTTAACTCCTAAACTTCCAACTCATAGTTACTCCAGAATTCATCACACACCTCAAAGAAAATGAGATCTTTGTGTTTGGGTCCAACCTGCAAGGCATGCATGGCGGAGGCGCCGCCCGCATGGCCTACGAGCGTTTTGGTGCCATCATGGGCCAAGGTGTCGGACTCCAAGGTCAATGCTATGCCATTCCCACTATGCATGGCGGAGTCGAGGCCATTCGTCCCTACGTGGATGAATTCATTACTTTTGCCCAACAACACACCGAACTCACATTCCTCGTCACCCGTGTAGGTTGTGGCATAGCCGGCTTCCGCGACGAAGAGATTGCCCCTCTTTTTGCCGATGCCCACCTGCTGCCCAACGTAGCTCTACCCCAAGGTTGGTAGCCATCCACCAAGGACCAAGAACACAAAAATTCTTAAAAAAATAATAATTGACGACGAACTTCGTTATTGTCAAAAAAATAAAACTGATAAAATGAAAAAAGTAATTGTTGCAGCCATGATGCTGCTTACCCTGGGTGCTGTTAGTGCTCAGAACACCTTCAAAGGTATCGTAAAATACAACGTAACCAGCTCTGGCAAAGTGGATATGACCATCCCTGCCGAAGCTGCCACTGCCGAAATCAAAGTATTCGAAAACTCCCTGCTCATGGATCAGACCATCCAGAACGACCTCAAGGTTACCGTAGCTGCCGATTTCAGCATGTACATGCAGTACCTCGCAGCCAACGATATCGAGCTCGAATCCTATCAGGGCGACGGCAAATTCCTCGTCAAAGACCAGGCCAACAAAGCCAGCCTCGACAGCATCTATCTGCCCGACACCGAACCTGGCCACTTCTACTATGAAAAGGCCGAAGGCACCAAGGACTTCTTCGGATTCACTGCCCACAAACTCATCATGCACCGCTACAACGAAGAGGGTCAGGACAACCCCACCGAATGCTGGTACACTACCGAGATCGGCCCTGAGTACTGCATCCTTCTCGGCGGCATCCAAGGCTTCCCCCTGGTTATCACTCGTGAACTGGGCGAAGGTCGCGCCATCACCTACACCTGCTCCGAAATTGTCAACGGCAAGGTCAAAAAAACCGACATGCTCCTCCCTGCAGGCTACAAAGACGCTACTGAAGAAGAGTTCCAACAGTTTCAGCAGGAACTCAAAGACGCTTTCGAACTCCTTCAGGACTAATCCTCAATACTACTTTGGCATAGATGCTATGGCTCGCTCCTGCGCCGTAGCATCTATTGCTTCATTATTCCGCCACATCATTATCTCAGCATAAAAAAAAAACAACAGCCCCACAAACGCCATGTCCCAAGCTAAAAACAGCAAGAAAAAGAACAAGAAAAAAGGCAAGGTGCGCCCCACCAGCCGATTCATGGAATTTTGCAAGTCACAACGAGGCAAACGCCTTTTTGGATCGTGCTTCATTCTCTTGTCAATCTTTCTGTTGGTAGCCACCATATCATTCTTCCTTTCAGGCACCTCGCATGAAAATTGGTTGGGTACCTTGGGCTACAAAATGGCCGAACTTGTGGTGCAGAACACCTTCGGCATCGCTTCGCTCGGACTCTCCTTGCTGATGTTCGTCATGGGGTTGCGCTTATGGGATGTCCGATTCTGGTCGCTCTCCAAAACACTTTGGAGCACCATGTTCTGGATGACCTGGGTCTCTTCTGTGCTGGGTTATTTTTATGGCGCCTTTGGCCATGGTGGCTATCTCATGGGCAATCTGGCCGGCAACACGGGTACTTTTGTCGCCCAACAGCTCCACCAACTTATCGGATGGGGTGCCATGGTGCTGCTGGTTTTCTTAGCCGTTGTGTTTCTTATCTTTGTCCACAAAGTGCGTTTCCGTATGCCTAAGGTCAAACTCCCCGAAGTGGAAATGCCCCAAATGAACTTAAAAGACAAGTTCAAAAACCTCGTCAACCGCCAAAATGATGAAGACGAAGATGATGAAGAGGAGGACAAAGAAGATGAACACGAAGCCGAACCCGTGGCCGTAATCCAGCCCAACAACAATAGCGCCGAACCCGTCAACTTTGTTATCGACGACGAGTTCTCGAGGATCAACCAACGCGCTCAACAGTCCGACCAAAGCCCCATCGCTCCGCAATTCGACATCACTCCCGAACCCGAACCCATTCCCTCCAACCACGAAATCGATTTCACCATTTCCAACACCGAAGCTGTTGACCAGGCCGACACCCCCGTCGAGGAAATGAGCCCAAGCCAAGATACCAGCACCGACGAAGACACCCGCCCCCACTATTCTATCGACGAACTCTACGATCCCCACCTCGACCTCAAACTTTTCAAGATGCCGCAAACCGACATCCTCACCGACTGGGAGACCAAGAACGTTAAAGTCACCAAAGACGAGCTTGTGGCCAACAAAGACCACATCGTTGAAACCCTCCGCAACTATGGCATCGAAATTGTGGGCATCACCGCATCGCCCGGACCCACTGTCACCCTCTACGAGATCAAACCCGCTCCCGGCGTGCGTATCTCCAAGATCAAAAGTCTCGAAGACGATATAGCCCTGTCCCTTTCGGCCTTAGGCATCCGCATCATCGCACCCATTCCGGGTCGTGGCACCGTAGGCATCGAAGTGCCCAACGCCAACCCCCAGATTGTGTCGATGAAGAACATGCTCGAATGCGATACCTTCCTCCATGCCGACAAAATGGAGCTGCCCATCGTTTTTGGCAAAACCATCTCCAACGAGCCCTTTGTCACCGACCTCGCCAAAATGCCCCACCTCCTCATGGCCGGAGCCACAGGCACGGGCAAATCGGTGGGTCTCAACGCTGTCATCGCATCGCTCCTCTACAAAAAACATCCCTCCGAGCTCAAGTTCGTCATGGTCGATCCCAAAAAGGTCGAGCTCTCTCTCTACAACAAAATTGAGCGCCACTACCTCGCCAAACTGCCCGACAGCGAAGAGGCCATCATCACCGATGTAAAAAAAGTGGTGCGCACCCTCAACTCCCTCTGCATCGAGATGGACCAGCGTTACGACCTCCTCAAGCAAGCCGGCGTACGCAAAATCACCGAATACAACGATAAGTTCATCCACCGCCACCTCAACCCCGAAAACGGGCACCGTTACATGCCCTATATTGTGCTTGTCGTTGACGAGTTTGCCGACCTCATCATGACCGCGGGCAAAGAGGTCGAACTGCCCATCTGCCGTCTAGCCCAGCTGGCCCGTGCTGTGGGCATACACCTCATCATCGCCACACAGCGCCCCACCACCAATATCATCACCGGCACCATCAAGGCCAACTTCCCTGCCCGTGTGGCTTTCAAAGTCACTTCCGGCATTGATTCCCGCACCATTCTCGACTGCTCCGGTGCTCAGCGCCTCATTGGTCGCGGCGATATGCTTATCTCGCTCTCCGGATCCGACCTCGTGCGCATTCAGTGTGCACTCATTGAGACCTCCGAAATCGAAGAGCTGGCCGAATTCATCGGCACCCAACGCGGCTACCCCGACGGATTCCTCCTGCCCGAATACCTCGACGAGAACGAGGAGCCCAACAAAGATTTTGACCCCAAACAAAAAGATGAGTTTTTCAACGATGCCGCCCGTTTGGTGGTTGCCAATCAATTTGGCAGCACCTCGCTCCTGCAGCGCAAACTGCAGCTGGGCTACAACCGAGCCGGACGCATCATCGACCAGCTTGAGGCCGCCGGTATCGTGGGCCCATACAATGGTTCCAAAGCCCGCGATGTGCTTGTCCACGACGAAGTGCAACTCGAAGAAATACTCCGCAATCTCTAATCCCTTATGGACCCACTCAACCAGTATTGCGAAAATCATAGCTCACAGCCCGATGCCACACTCAACGATATCTACCGCGGCATAGCCCTCCATACCGCCAACCCCAATATGGCCTCCACCCCCTACCAAGGACTGCTGCTGCAAATGCTTTCCCAGATGGTGCAGCCCCAGGTGGCCGTAGAGATAGGCAGCTTTGCCGGCTATGGCGCTGTGTGCATAGCCCGCGGAGTGGCCCACGGCGGCACCCTGCATGTGGTGGAGGTGGACGAAGAATACGAAGAAATCATCCTCACCAATGCCCAACGGGGCGGTGTGGCCGATAAGATCAACCTGCATATAGGGGCTGCGCTCAACGTAATACCTTCGCTGCCAAACAATATCGACTTTGCCTTTGTGGATGCCGATAAGGAGAATTACGAGAACTACTACCACCTGCTCCTGCCCAAGATGCGCAGCGGTGGACTCATCATTTTCGACAATATGCTGTGGTATGGCCGGGTATTGGAAACGCCAGAAACAACACTTCGCTGCGACCGTTCTACACGCATCCTTCAGCACCTCAACCAACTCATCACCCAAGATCCACGCGTCACCAACATCCTCCTTCCCATCCGCGACGGCCTCATGATTGTTCGAGTGGAAAGTTGAAAGTGGAAAGTGGAAAGCTTTGCGAGTGGAAAGTTTTTCGAGTGGAAAATTGAAAGTGGAAAGTGGAAAGTGGGCAGCAGCTCAATTCACAATTCACTATTCACAATTCACTAAAAGTAAAGTGGAAAGTTAGGCGTCAGCCACTCTTTATTTTTTATTCTTAATTCATTAATTTATTCTACAATCTAAAATCTAAAATCAACAACTGTTACAACTGTTACAACTGTTACTGTTACCTTGTTCACGCACCCGGAACTCTACAATCTACCCTCTACAATCTACCCTCTACCCTCTACCCTCTACCCTCTACAATCTACAATCTACAATCTACCCTCTACAATCCATAGTTCAGCTCCGGACTTTGTAGTCCCTCATCGTCGGTGGTGGGATAAATCCATGAGAGGAGGCCGGTTGCCGCAGCGGCATACTCCTGCAGTACAGCACCCATATGGCGGTTCTGCTGACCTCCGATAAAATAGGTTGTGTATTGCGTCACATTCACCATGTTGCGCTGCTCCATCGTACCCTCGGCACACAGCTTGTTGGGGAAGAAGCAGTTGACCAGACGGGTAGAGGAAGCCATCACCGCACAAATGTCGGCATAATGGGTAGTGCTGCCAAAGGGCTGACTGTTCTGCTTCACATAGCAGTTGGCCATCAATGCCGCACCCTGGGTCTGCCCCACCAAACAACCGGCATATGCCTCACCCACATTGCCTGTCACCAGGCCGTAGCAGTTGCGCACCACGCCATTCTTCACATTGCCCGCAATGCCGCCTATGCGGTGCGACCCCTTGCCTGCCGTATGCTGAATACTCACATTATCCACACAGCAGTTCTGCACCACGCTGGGCGTTTGGTTGGGAGTTGATACCTCGCCGGCAATCAGTCCCACATAGGCTCCGTTGGTTACCGTCACCGTGCTGCAACTAACCCTGCAGGCATCTATCACACCGCGGTCGCACTTGCCGCACACCACACCAACCACGCCCTGATCCGTAGCCGTGGTGCTCAGCGCCACATTTCCATCCACAGTCAGGTTGCGGACCTCGGCTCCTTGGGTCATATAGCCAAAAATCCCCGCGCTGTAGTCTCCCACAATAGCGGCACCATCGCCAAAGGTGATCGTGTGACCTTGACCGTCAAAAATGCCCGTAAAGTTGTTGGCCGCGGTGCCTATGGGCCGCAAGGTGCTCGTCACCACCAGATCGGCTGTAAGCTGATAGTTGGCCATCGAGAAAGTGCCGCCCAACCCCACGGGGCTGTAGCCTTCGTCAATAAGTTTCTGCACCTGCACCAAGTCCTCCACCGACGCGATAGTGTAAGGACTCTGCGTTGTGCCCAAGCCATCCACGGTCGAGGTGTGTTCGGGCGAGTTGAGGGCAATATCAATCGGCAGGATTCGATTGCGGGAAAAAGCGCCCGAGGCATTGGCCGACTGGGTTTGGGTAAATTTATAGTGCACTATGGCGTTGCCGCTCCTAGCCTCTTGCAAGTCGTAGGCATCCACCTGAATGGTGAACTTGTTGTTCGGATACTGGTCCGTGGGTGGTAGCACCACGTAAATAGAGGTAGTGCCCTGGGGCTCCAGATCTACCCCCTCGTCAAACTTCACAGTCACCTTGCGATGCTCCTCGCCCGCGTTCTTGCTGCCGCAAAATTCCAGCTTGGGCGCTGTAGCCACGTTGGTGATGTTAAACATTCCGCAAAGGGGCGCATCCGAGTCGCTCACCGTAACCCCGCCTATGCGCACTGCCTTCGCAAAAGTATTGGTAACCTTCAGTTCCAGCACAATGCAGGCATTGCGAAACACCAACTGTGTCCCGCCATTGCCCAGATAGGCCGCCATCACCAGGGGCAGATGCTGGGGCTGGTAGGTCTGCACGGCATCCAGCAGCACATGGGTGATAGACGAGGCCGATAGCTGGGTTTCGTATGTCCAAATCTTCATCGGATAAAAAGCCACATACTCGTCGGCGGCATACACATCCTTTATCGCACATTCATTGCCGTCCACCCTCAGGCCATAACTCAGATTATTGATACACACGCTGTCGGCATCAGCCCAGCAGGCATAGTGGTCGGCATCAATATAGGCTTTGGCCCCATTGAGCGGACTGATATTGGCCAAGAGGGTCACATAGTCTTCGTCTTTGCCACACGAAGTCAGCACCCAGGTTAGTATCACGGCAGCCCATGCCATCTTGAATATCGAAGAGTAAAGTGTTTTCATAGTATGTGTTTAGTTGACTTCCAAAGGTTACTCACAAAAAAATTGTCAATCGCCGAAAAAAGAGCCGTTGTCGCTATAGCCATAGTCAAACTGCTGATTGCGAAAATAGCCGTCGCTCTGACTCGAAGCGGTGAAATTAAAATCCAAAACTGATTTTGACAAACCAGAACCAGCAAAACCCGTCTCAATCAGGAAAGAGGTGGCTACAATGTGCGGAGGGAGATAAGTCTTCTTTTCCATAGGTGTGCAAGTTTTAAGGGTTAATAAATCATGATTTTTTCGGCGTTATGGCCACCCACCTTTACCAGGTAGATGCCTTGGGCCACCGACACCACCAGCGGCGATGACGACCGGCAGGTGCCACGATAAACGCAACGACCCAACATATCAAACACCCGCACAGGCTGCGTCTCGGCCGAGAGGATTGATAGCGCATTGTTGCAAGTGGTGATATGGTAATTCTGCTTAGTATCTTTGGGTTGGAATATGGCGGTAAGACTTATGTCTTCAACCACAGTCATATAGCGCGGATTGTTGGTATTGCCGTCGCTCCACTCCACAAATTGGCATCCTGCCACAGGGGTGGCGGTAAAGAGCGCCGTGGCCATAAAGGGGAAATACTGCTGGCCGCCAAGGGTCCAGCCTTCGTCGCCCTCCACTTTAGCGGTGCCCAATGCGGGGGCTGAGCTGCCCACTGTCACCCGCAGTCCTATGGGTGCGAAAGTAGCCCCCAGGGTGCTGTTGGCTGCCAGCGTAATGGTTCGCACGGCATGGGTGTCGCCATCGCTCCACCCACCAAAAGCATAGCCCACCAGCGGCAGTGCCTGTATCAGTACCGACGAGCCCCGCTCGTAGGTGCCCTCGCCCACCACACAGCCCAGCTCGGCACTGTTGGTGGCCAAATTCAGCACCACGGGGTCGGTATAATGGCGTGGCGTTTGGGTGAATACCTCCACCATGCGCCAGTCGCTCACCACCTGCCCCTCGGGGCCGTAGGCGGCCTGCACGTATATATAGTAGTTCGTCTGAGCCAAGAGGTTGTCCAGCGCCACGCTGTTGGCCTGCGCCTCGGCATCGGCACTGTTATCCACCACCACAACGGGCAGATTGTCGGGCTGCGGACAGGTGCCGTAGGCCACATTATAGTGGTGCACCCTGGCGGCGTTGGAGTCGGCCATCGTCCAGCTCACAGTGGCATGGTTGTCGCCCTCATCCTCCACCGTTACCGAACTCACGGCATAGGGTGTCACTGCGGCAAACATACCCTTTATCATCCATTCCACACAATATCCCGGATTGGAGTTGTTGGCATAGGTGTTCCACGCATTGCTCACCTTGCGCCACGATCCATTGGTGCTTCCGCCGTAGCGCGAAAGGGGTATCGAGAAGTTGCCATTGCGGTTCACATGCTCTACCACTATCCACAGCGGCAATGCCGTAGGCAGCGACGAACGTAGCAAGGGCGTGCTCAATGGGATGCTGATCCACAGGTTATACTGGCTGCTACTCGTAACACGGGTGGTTGCCGTGCGCAACAGGGTCGATGTCAGGGCCATATCCGTGGCGTTGGCATTGGCCAGGTCGGGGCGTAAGCCAGCATACACTTTAATGGTATAAAGTCCTGTGTCGCGAACCATCAACTGCACCCCCTGCAGGGCGTCGGCATTGTCCCAGCAGTTGGCTGCCAACTTTATGCCATAGGCCTGGGGGGCCGAAGTCAAGGCGCCCCAAGGCTTGGTGGCGCAATAGCCCTGCTCGGCGCCAGTCACGGGGCGGAAATAGGCATAGTAGGTCTGGTTGCCGCCCGTGGCGGTAAACTGGCGGGGGTTGAGGGTGGAGCCGTCGCTCCAATGGTCAAACCTATAGCCCTCGTTGGCTATGGCCAGCAGTTTTACTTTATTGGTCGAAAAATTGGCATATACGCCCGATCCCGTGGCATAGCCTCTGTCGGGCTGGGCCGAAGCCACGGTGATGGTGGTAGAGCCCGTCTCGTCAACATTCAGGTCCGAGGGCTGCGCGCCCACCACGGCCTGGCACTCACGGTTGAGCGAGGGCATGGGCGAAGGATTAAGGTAGCCTATCTCAAAATATCCGTCCAACGAACCGCTCCAGCCCCAGTTAAAGTGGAAACGGAGCTGACTGTCGTAGCCGTCGCAAATAAAGGAATGGCCGCTGCTGCCGTCGGGGGTGCGTCCGGTATAAAGTATTGGGCGGAGGCACTCTATCTCGTGGCGGATGGCATTCTTCCACTCATAATCGGTCATATCGTTCTTTTCAATATGGGTGATGGTGTTCTGAAAACGGAAGTATTTCACCAAGGCGCTCTCCAGGCTGTAGTTGCTCTCGGCATAGTCGCTGCAGGTATGGGCCGAGCTGGCCGACGACGAGAACTGCATGTGCACCGCCACAGCCACATGATACACCAGCTGCGCCACGGCATCTTTCTGCACCTGTGTCGAGCTGCCCATCACTCTGTTCGGCATATTGTCCCAGTCGTATTGGGTGTTGCCAAAATCGGCCGTAAGGGTCACTGCCGAGCGCAGATAGGTGGCTGTAGGTGCATAGCTCTCGCTGCCTCTACCCGTGGTGGGGTGGTTCCAATACTTGAGCAGCTGGGCGCCTGCCGTGGCCACACATCCTGCCAAGGTCTTGCTCGATCCCGTTCGCTGGGTGGGGAACAAGGCGTTATAATACGGACTCTGATCCCATTTGGTAGTAATCAGCGGACCTATCGTCGTAAGCGGCTGTCCGGCCTTGGTGTCTTCGGGGTTGAGCCACCGGCTCCACTCCCCTTCCACCTCGGCACCGCTATGGTTCAGTTCCACATGCTGTTCTATCTCCTCCTCATAACCCTCAAGCCACCATCTCACCTGCGGAGGCAGTGCTTTCATCTCCACCGGACTATCTGCCGAATAGCCCAGAATGGGAGTCACGCAATCGTCGGCACTCACCATCACAAAGCCGTGGTCGTCCGCACCGCAGAAAATATAAAAACGAGTCCAGCCATTAGCCTCACCCACCTCTTTGAGCCACCCCTCAGCCGACAGCTTAATCTGCAAATGATTGTAGTTGATAAAGCCCAGAGCCACCCGGTGCGCCAGCTCCTTATCTACGGGTTTCGCTATGGCCGACCCAAACATCAGCCACACCATTGAAGCGAAGACAATTATGGCTTTTGTGTTCATAGTTTTGAATATTAAAGGGTTATGTATAAAATAGTTGTTAGTTACGTTTGCAAAGATACAACTTTTTTTGAAAAAATTAATATTTTTTTCCAAATTTTAACAAATTTTTTTGAATAATTTAAATAACGAACGTTATTTTTGTTAAAAGGATTAACTAAAATGTAGAGTGTAGATTGTAGATTGTAGAGTGTAGTGAATTAATTAATGAAAAATAAAAAATAAAGAGTGTATTGATTGTAGAGTGTAGATTGTAGAGTGTAGAGTTCCGGGTGCGGCAGCTAACTTTCAACTTTCCACTTTCCACTTTCCACTTTCAACTTTCCACTCGCAAAGCTTTCCACTTTACTTTAGTGAATTGTGAATAGTGAAAAGATTGTAGATTGTAGAATGTAGAGTGTAGAGTGGGCTGCCGCACCCGGCCACTTTCAATTTTCCACTTGTACCGTGTCTTCCAGCCTTGCACCGCAAGGCCATTTCTGCGCGTTTTCACCACTCGCGATAAAACCCGACAACAAAAATTTTCCGTTAAATTCGTGTTTTCTGTAGTGAATAAAAGATTGTAGAATGTAGATTGTAGAGTGGGCTGCCGCACCCGGAACTCTACATTCTACACTCTACACTCTACATTCTACACTCTACACTCTACATTCCGCAACTACGCAGTAGGAGCTGCGGTGTTGGGGTCATCCGGGGTGAGGAACTGGTCGCCGGTGAGGCCGCCGTAGCTCTTCACTGCCTTGTCGAGGGCGGCACGGGTCTGATAGGTGGACAGGATGCTGTTGTTCACTACCAGGCGCTGGGTGCTCACCTTGGTGCCAGACGAGGTCTTGCGGCTGTGCACATAGCAGATGCCGCCGCTCACGGGGGCGCTGTTGCCCAACTTCTCGTCCACACTGGTGGCATAAGTGAGGGGAATGTGGCTCTTCAGCAAGTCCTCCTCGTCCTCCACGCTCAGAGTCACCTCGTAGGCCTTGGTGCGCACGAAGGGCACGTGGCTGTCGGAGTTCACCATCTGCTGCATCACATACACCGAGATCTGGTCGCCGTAGGCGTAGCCCTCGTTGTTCTGCACCACGGTGCGGCTGAAGTCGGCCACGGTAGTGTCGCCGTCGATAGTCATGTCGCCCAACATAATGTCGGTAGTCACCTTGCCGGGAGTCTCGCTGTCGTGCTCAATGGTGGGCATCGATCCGCGGGTAATCTGATAGGCTGCCACCACGGCGCCGTTGGCGCGGGCCTCGGTCTTGGTCAGATACACGGGCATGAGGGTGAAGTTGGCCGACATGAACTCGTTGAAGTCGCTCACCTTGGGGCTCTTGCCCTCGAAGCTGGGGTGCAGAGTGCCCTCAAACGAGCGGAACACATTCACCAGATTGCCCCACTGCACACGACGCTGCATCACAGCCATAGTGCGTTTTGCCGAAGATTTCTTAGCCACCTTCTGTTTAGCCACGGTCTCGCCGCCGCGCTGGTAGAAGGTCCATCCGCCTGCCGAGCCGCGGAGCTGAGTGTTGATTCCAGTTAAAATTGCCATAATCTAAGTAATTGAAGGTTAATAATAAAAGATAGTTAGACTTCGAGTTTTACTGTGCGATTTAAGCTTTTTTTAACCTTTATCTACAAGCGCTTAGTAGTTTGTTTGAAGAGCGGTACTCGTTCCCGTTTTTTCAATTGCAAAGATACGAAAAATATCCGACATAATGGCACATTAATTCAAGTTTTAACATTTCAAGTGGACAAAATGGCAAATATTTAACATTTCGCCTCCATCCCGTTAGCGCAAATCCCCGCATCATATCCCCAACCTCCGGTTGTTTTATCTTAGTTTTTAAACGCAAATCGCCGTAAATATCCGTAAATCTTTGAAAAATAATATCTTCGCTAATTCGTGTCAATTCGTGATGATTCGTGTTCTGAAAATTTATAACGAAAATCACCGTAAATATCCGTAAATCTTTGAAAATTATAAAATTAATATTCTCGAAAGATTTTCGACGATTCGCGGAGATTCACGTTCAGCGAAGCGTAAAAAATCACTCGACAATCTCCCCATAACAAGCAAAGAAACCAACCCCTTACACCCTCCGAGCGAAGGTAATATGGAGGAAATACGGAGATAATTAAGAGTTAAGAGTTAAGAGTTGGCTGGCGCGGCCAAATCAACAAACCTCAAATCAACAGATCAACAATCAATTCACTATTCACTGAGCTGAGGGTAGCTCTGCGTCTGGAAGACGCCACCTAAGTAACCACGTACATGCGATAGCGTGTGCGGGGCTTGAGGCCGACTCCCCTCCCGCCAGCGTCTGGAAGACGCCACCTGATAAGTGCAGAATTGAATTGATAATTAAGAGTTAAGAATTATGAGTTGGCTGGCGCGTCAGCTCACTCAATTCACTAATTCGGGATAAAACCCACCGCGTCAGCCTCCACTCATCACCGATCACTGACTACTGATTGGTTATTATAATATCTAAATTATTAACTATCAGTCCATAATCATCAATTGTTAATTAATTTTAACTAACAGAAGTAACAGATAACAGTTGATTGAAAAAAAATCCGAACAGAATTTTATATAATATAATCTATAGATTATATTATATAAAGTATAACTCCCCCTTATTTTCGACTTCAAATAACTGTTACAACTGTTACTGTTACCACCGCACCCGCTGCCATGCTGATAACTCGGCTTGCGGGTTGTGCTTAATGTATGTTACGGTCGAAAGGGTTGCGCTGCTCAGAGAAACCGAATCGCACAAAGGGCTGTCCGGCAATAGCGTTACCAAATTAAAAAAAATAATCTAAAAATATAAAAATATCAATTATTTGTCGTATCTTTGCAAGAAATTTCAAGGTTGAAAACGATTGAAGTTGACAAAGAGTTCCACTCACACCCAATAGTATTTTTAACCTCAACAACCCAATGAAATGAAAGAATTTATAACAATAAAAAATTTTGGTCCAATTATCAATGTCGTTGACCTTGAGATAAAGCCATTCACCATATTGATTGGAGAATCAGCTTCGGGCAAGAGTACCATCATGAAGGTGATTGCTATGATGCGATACCTGTACAAGATGGCCAACATCCGATCGTATCTGAAGCACTCGAAGATAACGAGTTCTCCATTCCGGGTGCGCTTTGACACATTCATCAAGCGCCAAAGTATGGCAGGAATGCTGACGAGCGACAGCATCATCAGATACCGCGTTGAAATTGCGCCCGAGGTAGGCTACGAGATTGTCATGGAGAATAAAACGCTTCGAAAACTACCAATCATCAACAAGGAGCACCTCTCACTCAACAAGGTTTCCTATATTTCGGAAAATCGCAATATCATACCTACATGGGCGGAAAAAGCATCTGAGAATGCTGGTGTAACCCTGGGCTTCTATTTCCATGAGACTAACTCGGATTTCTATAAAGCTTCACAGGAAGACAAAGTGGTCAATCTTGACTATGTGGGAATGAAACTGCACATCACGCATCCCAAAGGCCGCCCAACCAAGTATCAGATAGAGCACCAAGACCAGGGAGTCAGAATCGACTTAAAGGAAGCCTCTTCGGGCATCCAGACTTCCGCGCCCTTGGTTTTGGTGACAAAGTATTTTGCACAAGATTATTCGTTCAAGGAGGCATTCACGCGATCGGTGCTCAACTACTTGAATGACATGGATCGACTCACCAAATTCAAACCTGCCACAGAGCCCAACGAACTTACTCGATGCGTGTATATGCATATCGAGGAGCCAGAATTGAGCCTCTTCCCCAATGCACAATGCCGAATGATTGACGAGTTGATCTATGCCGCCTCCCATTCCTCAAGTGACCGCTCTATGAATATGCTGATAGCGACCCATAGTCCCTATATACTGAATTATCTGAATGTTATTCTGCTCCAAACCAGTGAATCCCGTGCCCATGTCAATCATTCCCAAATGGCAGTTTACAGAATCTATGAGGGGACGACGCAAAACTTGATGGTTCAGAATGAACAAGGCAACTATTTGGTCGATTCGTTCGATTTGGCGGAAGAAATGAGCAATATCTATAATGAATATCAATCGCTGAAAGGATGATACGAGAAATATTGTTGCAGACTTTACCCCAGGCTTACGGCCTAAATAGAGGGCATATTCAACTAAGTGCCAACGAACTGGCGGGCAGTGTGGCGCTTAGTGATACGGCAAGGTGTGCCAACTGCACGACCAAACAAAAACCACCATGCGACAAGCAAACAATGCGGATGAACACGAGTGCGGCCACAGTCATTTTGGTGGACCATGAATCGTACATCAAGCAGTTTAGCGACGCTCAGTTAGGAAAAGGAAAGAATTGCGACTACATGCTGGTCGATGACTCGGGGAGTAACTATAAAGTGGCCTTCTGTGACCTGACTTGCTCTTTGGCAAAAAGTGTCGAGCCTGATGAACGGAGGAATAGTCTGCCAGAAGGTAAGCGCGCAAAGGTGATGGCGCAATTGGCAGCGTCAGTCCGCCGATTTACCAGCAAAGATGCGACCAAGGCTTACATAGAGGGATTTCAGCACCGACATTGTATTTTCGGATGGCGCGATCCATTTGTTTCTAATTCGCCAGTCACCCCAAGGAGAGGAGACGTGGATGCCAATATGATGATTATGGGGGTGGCCACATCGGGTTCTGAACCATTGCTACTTCACCACCAAGAAATTGACGGCGTTGAATTTGTATTCTACCAGGTCAAATATCCCCAAGTATATAATTGGTAGCAATAGAAACGGCGTTGTTATACTACATCTAATGTGGAGGCGGGATTATTAGCCCTCAAACCTTTCGGAATAAGTGCCATGAGGTAATCTCTATATCATAGGCAGAAACTAAAACGCTTCATTGCCCGCCCCGCCATGCTGATAACTCGGTTTGCGGGGTTGTGCTGTATCCCGGCATCGGTGCTGAGCCTCGGACAATGGCGGTCCCTGCTTGCCAGTAACAGATAACAGTTGTAACAGTTTTTCTTTTGCCGCCCCTTGCCGCCACCCTCCCCACTGACTCACACGGCATTACGCACCCCCGACACCGACATGTTGAAAACTCGACTTGCCGGTGTCGCGTTTTTTGCGTATCTTTGCAAAAGATTTTTTACGATTACAATGACAGCAACTACTCATATAGAATTCAAATATAACACATTGAACCCCAATAGAATAGGGGGGGGGTATTCCGAACAGGAAAGATTATTGTATTCTATATCAGCAAGCTAACACTTTTCGGTTAACACCATATCATACGGCCGTTTTACTTTTTTTTCTCTGTGCCGTTACACAGTTTTTTTCATCTTTCACTCAATTAGACATTCCTATTCCAGGCTCTGATGGATGTGTCCAACCAATGACACAAAACATCAGCAGTGTAAGTATTTTTTCTGATGACAATAACAATTGCTCTATAACTCAATCTGACAAAGTAGAGCTTGGAGATTGTTCTACAATATGGGCTTCTAATATTATTTCAATTATTACAGATGGCTGAATTTGTTGTTTTTGCAACAACCGGTAGCAGAAAAAGAGCCAAAGCGAAAGCACAAAACTTTAAAAAATATGGAAACAGAATTGGACAATTTGAAGAATAATGTGACGAAAAAAGCCATTGACGCTGAGAAATTGGCAGATTTCGTATTAAAAACATCTTGTCCATGCCAATATGGTGGAGAGCTAATGGAAATCACCGACGGGAGATTGTCATCTGAGAGTCAAGAGTTAAGCAATATTATTAGAAGGTCAAAGCTTGTCAAATGGGTGACCAAAGAAGAGGTGCAGGATGATTTTTGTGATCTGGTCAATTGGGCGCAAGAGGACAATGACTGCTTTGTATTTGTCAAGCACGACGTATTACTTTGCATTACGGTACTCGATGCTATTAATATTATATCGTAAAATGGGAAAGATCTTAGACTATATTCAGAAGGAAACGGATGGAAGGACTTTTTCTTCGTACAAAAGGTGCTTCGATGATGGAGGTATTCCTACCATTGAATATGAAACCCAGGAAGATACATATATCAACCTCAAGGAGTATGCTGAAGATAATAAAAGCCCAGAAACTAGAGATTTGAGAGAAAGAGCAATATCGTTGCTTCAAGGACCTCCGCTATTTCGTTACTTTTTGGATGGCTCACGAAAAGTGTACAAACTTGACGACATCCAGTATGACAGAAAGGTTTTTCCTATTGTAGGAGGTCAAATATCAGTGGCATGTTGCGGTAGGGATGTTGATAACAATTATCATTTTTCTGATTTTCGCAAAATTGACGAAGAGTCATACTCGGTGCTATGCTTGCCGGTAACTGCAAATGCTGACGGGGTTGATCATAATGTCTATTTTCGCAATCTCTGTGGCAAAATTAAGTCTGAGCCAAGTTTACTTGCAGAAAACATCCATTTAGAAAAAGTTTTGTTTTATCAAACCAAACTTGAGGGTAAAGAAACATTGGAGAACAAAGGCATTGCTCGAATACAAGATGAAATGATTGACTGCGAAAAGAAAATCGTGGCTAATCTAATGAGTAAGCATTTGTTGAACCAAGATAACTATCTGATAAAAGACGGTTCTATACAATACAAAGTCATGAAAACCGGTAATTATAAAGAACTGTCACGTATTCGCAATAATTATCGTCATGTAATTGGTGTTTCAAAGAAATTTAACCCTAATCTGATGAAGGATAACAAAGATAGGAGTAATGCGGGTATAATCGCCCGACTCCCGTTGTTCCATAGAACACCTGCGTTCAAATGGCAACCTGGAGAAGAATGGGGAGATACGTCATTTGCGATATGGTATGTCCGTATAAGAGATGCACATTATACGGAAACCCCATATTCAGGAATAGTAAAAGTTGAGAAAATGCTTGTGACAGAAAAAGAATCTGAACATGGTCTGTCTTCTGACGAAATTGACACAATAACCGCAAATCTCATCAATGAACGTAATCCTGTGTGCTATGGCAATGATGCACGATGGGCAAATCATCTGTACCCTGTATATATGACGGAGTGCTATTGCAAGAGTAGATTTGTGAGTGACTATTATTTTTTGAACCTTTTCTAATTGAATACAATGGAAGTTATTGGAAGAATAATCGCTACAGAAAAACAACCTTCTACAATTGAAGAGTTTACATTTTGGACAAAGAAGGACATGAAATTAAAACCATTTGATGTGGTTGTAGTTGAACATATCCCTTCAACAAATAGACAAGATCCGTCCAAGACATTCGGTGTTGTGGAGGAAATCTCGCACATGACTGATTCACCCAGCGCATTGGCCGGCTTCATCAGTAGCGATTTCGGTAATGTTCAAGCCCAATCATATACAGATAGGATTGGAATGAACTATGTGAAATGCAAAGTAGTAGGAAATGACCAAAATATATTCATACCTGTCCAAGAAGGTAAAAAGGTGTATTTGGCTTCTGAGAATGAAATTATGGAAGCTTTGGGGTTGAATGATGTGAAGAATCCTCTCCCGGCAGGATATATGGAAATGTACGAAGGGGAAAATAAGAAGACACTACCTGTATTTTTCAACTCGCATTTCCTTATTGGTCCTGAAGGCGCTCATTTGAATATTAGTGGTATTAGTGGCTTGGCATCAAAAACAAGTTATGCAATGTTCTTGATGAAGGCCGCACAGGATGTGTTGAGCAAAAGAGATGATGAATCCGTTGCATTCATCATGATGAATGTAAAAGGTACAGACCTCCTCAGGATTGACCAAATGAATGAACGTAATCAGGAATTAGAAGAGATTAAGGCAGTGTACGACAAGTTAGGACTTGAACTCAAACCATTCCAACAAGTAAAATATTACTATCCGTTCTCAAAAAGTTACACTGCATACACTTACGAGAAAGAGCAAGTAATTAAGGATAGGTTGGCAAGAGGTGAGGCATTCCAGTATAAGTATCCTTTTGAAACAGAAGAAGACAAAGAATGTTTAGACTTGCTCTTTGCGAATGTTGATGACCCAAATGATACAATTGAAAGTATTATTAACTATATTATTTCAAAAGGAGGTGGTTTTAATGGTGTTGAGAGCTGGGAGGAGTTTAAAGATGCTCTTTATAAACAAACTGAATCATCAAAGACCACATCCCAAGGCAAAGAAATATCAGTTATGAGTTGGCGAAAATTCTATAGATTATTCAACAAAAGTTTCCAAAAGAGTCGCCAAATGTTTACAGAAAGATTGGGTACAGGAAATGTTCGTCTCAGAGACGAAGTCGCAAACATTAAGAAAAACGATGTGATGGTCATTGATGTTGCAAAAATGGATGAAGAATCTCAGGGCTTTGTTTTTGGAGATGTTATGAGAGCTGTGTATAATTTAAAATTAGGCTCAAGCGATAGACCCGATACAGACATTCCTGATCGAATAATTATTTTTATTGATGAATTGAACAAATATGCTTCGAACGATGTCCCCAAATCATCGCCAATTCTCCGACAACTTTTAGACATCACAGAGCGAGGACGTTCTTTGGGTATAGTCCTTTTTGGAGCTGAACAGTTTGTAAGCGATATTCACAAGCGAGTGAAAGGCAATTGTGCTACTCAGGCATTTGGTCGAACCAATGCAATTGAAATAACGAAAGAGGATTTCAGATATGTTCCCTCCGTATATAAAACAATGCTTACGCGTTTAAAACAGGGAGAATACATCATCCAAAACCCAGTTTTTCGTTCGATGTTGAATATTAAGTTTCCGAAACCCATTTACAAATATTACGAATAAACAATGTCAGAAACAAAGATAGGAAAATATGTGATTGAGTCATTGACGAGAAGTATGTATGAGGATTCTCGTTGTATCTATCGTGAATATGTACAGAACGCAGCAGACCAAATAGATCTCGCCCGCTCTATGCACCTAGATGAAAACGATTATTACAGTATTCAGATTGAAATAAACAGAGAAGATCGTAGTATTGTTATAGAGGATACTGCAACAGGTGTAAAAAGAGATGAGATATATCTTCTTAGAGATGTAGCATGTTCTAGAAAACAAAGAGGCGAGCAAAAGGGATTTCGAGGTATCGGACGATTAGGCGGACTGGGATATTGCTCAAAGTTGATATTTGAGACGAGCGCAAAGGGGGAAGATGTCAAAACAACCATGATTTGGGATGCTTCTCAAATGAATAAGATTGTTGATGACGAATCTGATGGACGAGAGGCCGGAGATGTGATAGACGAGTGTGTAAATTATCAGTATGATAAGGAAGATGTAGATGCGCATTATTTTAAAGTAATCATGCAAGAAGTCTCAGATGATAAATTGCTCGAAGCCGATAAGATTACGGACTATTTAAGTATGGTTGCCCCAGTTGATTATCCTTCTGGTTTCAGCAAGTTTGGCCATCAAATTAAGCAGTATATGGCGAGCAACAACCTTACCCTTGACACTTATAACATTTTTGTAAATGGAGACCAGATATACAAAGGTTACACAATAAGAATCAGAAATACAAAAGAGGGTGACTATGATGTAAGGGATATTGAATTTTTTGACAAAAGGGATGAAAGGGGAAACTTTATATATTGGGGATGGTATTCGATATCAGAACTTAAGGGTCAAATACAAGCATACAATCTTCCTTATGGCATTCGCCTGAGATGCAAAAATATTCAAGTCGGCAACGAAAACACCTGCCGAAAATTCTTTCCTGCTGAAGGTGATAAGAGATTTGCACAATTTTTTTATGGAGAACTTAATATTGTTAGCCCAGAATTACAACCAAATGCACAAAGAGACTATTTGAGAGAAGGTGAATTACGCTCTAAATTCGAAAAGTGCGTAATGAAGGATTTTGAGAGATTGAAAGACTTGTGTAATGACGCCTCTAATATAAGAAGTGCTAATAGAAAACTAAACCAAGCCATTGAGGGACAAGAACGATTGGAGACAAAAAGAAAGAGTGGATACTTGTCCCAACATGATCAAGAGGCGGCTCAGAAGGATTATGATAGGTTTGAACAAGAACGTCAAAAATATACAAATCAGCTAGCCAGAATGGGAAAGAAGCATGAAGGTACCAATTCCCCACTGATGTTCATGTTCGATAATCCACCAGAGCAGACGCAAGGCAATCCAATTAAAACGAGAGAACAATTTGATTTATTTAATACACCCGTAGTCCAAGAAAAAGGCACGAACGCGGTCAAATTAAGGACAGATAATGATATTTATTCTCGCTTAAGCAAGAAAGAGAAAGATCTCTTAAACGTGGTTTACGAAGTGATTTCTAACACTATAGCCAAGGAAGAGGAACGCGAAATTATTATCAAAAAAATTGAAAGGGAAATCACGAAATGAGTCGAAATGTCTTATTGTTAGAACCAAACTATAAGAATAAGTTTCCTCCCATCGGTTTGATGAAACTCGCAACGTATTTCCGTTTGAGGGGTGATAATGTTGTATTTTACAAGGGAGATTTGACTGATTTTGTTGTCCGTCAAATAACTGACGATTGTGTTGCAAAGTTTGACTCAATAGATAATTCTATAAAGTGGAAATATCGTGCTGATAAGATAGCAAAATATATTCGGTACAGAAGGCGTGAAGATATTGGTCGGATTGGGTTAGATGATTCAGAGTTTGTCCTCTTTTTGGAACAATGGCTTGAATATTATAAAAATTTCTTTCATAGAAAAGAGTATATCAAACATCCCAAATGGGATTATGTGTGTGTTACAACGCTATTCACATTTTATTGGAAAATAACAATTGAGACTATTGAGTTTGCAAAAACGATGGTCAAAGATTTGAAAAATTTAAATGTTGGAGGTGTTCTTGCTTCAATCCAGCCAAATGAAATTGAAGCATCAACAGGCATACGCCCTCACACAGGAACTTTACATACACCTTACAAAGATATCGATGACGATAATCGTTATATCATAGACGAATTGCCTTTGGATTATTCCATACTTGATGAAATAGACTATGAGTATGCTGATAGTGGGGCATATTATAGTTATTCTACACGAGGTTGTATTAGGCACTGTGCTTTTTGTGCCGTTCCCACCCTTGAACCTCAATATCAGTCGTATTTGCCATTATTTGACAGAATCGACCAAACCCGACGCATATTTGGGGAACAACAAAACTTATTGTTGATGGACAACAATGTGCTAGCGTCCCCAAAATTGCCAGAAATCATTGAGGATATCAAGAAATGTGGTTATACAAAAGGTTCAAAATTCTATGAACCCAATCAATATGAGCTGGCAATTCGGAATTTGAGAATGGGAATAAATGATCGTGCATATATTAGAAAGGCATATAAGCTTCTCAAGGAATTAAACGATACTAAATCTTTGCATGAAGATGCACGTACTGCAATATATGGTTTGAGAGAAAAATACGGATTGCTCCACCCTGAGACATGTACTAAGGATGCACTCCTTCAGACCTATAAGGATTTCGCCCATTATTTCGAAAAGAAATACCTTAACCGATTAGGGAGATTGCGCTATGTGGATTTCAACCAAGGTGTTGATGCAAGGCTTTTTACCGAGGAGAAAGTAAAACTATTATCGCAGATTCCTATTCGTCCACTACGTATTGCATTTGATGATGTGAAGACTGAGAAAGAATATGTTTCTGCAATCCAAATGAGTGTGAATTATGGGATGAAGGATTTTTCCAATTATCTTCTGTATAATTTTCACGATAAGCCTGAGGATTTGTATTATCGCTTGAGGGTGAATATTGACCTTTGTGAAGAGCTAAACGTAAGCATTTACTCTTTCCCAATGAAATATCATCCCATCAGTGGCGAACACAGCCATGACAGGGATTATATAGGCGAGCATTGGAATCGAAAATACATCAGAGCCGTACAAGCAATTCTGAATGCTACTAAAGGAAAAGTGGGCCGTGGTATTTCTTTTTTCGAAAAGGCTTTTGGTAGAAATGTGGAAGAATTCATGGAATTGCTTATTATGCCTGAGACTTTTCTCTTATTTCGTTTTTTCTTTGAACACCTTGGATATACTCAAGAATGGAGAAGTGAGATGGCTAATTTGACTGATGAGGAACGTCAAGAATTAATACCAATTGTATATAAGAATGACTTCAATAATATTGATAGCCTGACTACAAACAAGCGGTTGTTAAAAGTGCTGAGCTATTATAAGAACTTCCGAACAGAAATAGCTGATTCTAAGTCTGAATTGTATAAACTGAAACAAGAATTTGATAAGCAACAAAAGGTAAATGGATGAAATAAAAACCATAACGACCAATGATTATGCGAATAGGTTTGAATCAAAAAAAATGGCATTCCTTTCTTCTTCCGAATGCCAAAGGATGCAAACGGACTTCATGAAAGGTCTTAAGCTATCTGTGCCCGATGGTGATGTTGAAGAAATGAACAAATATCTTCATGCACAGAGGAATGTTATTTTGTCAACATTTCAAAAGAACTGGCTCTTTAATATATGGGATAAGAGCTTTTCTCACCAAATCAATAACTTTGATGAGGTTAGTTTTTATAAAAAGGTGGAAATGGTAAATGATGGCGATGTCAGTTTTGATGAATTAGTACCTTTTTTCAATTATTATTATAGTACCAAAATTATAGATTCGATGATACTTGAGCTGGAGAAAAGAAGAATAAATGGAATATCTTCAATTCAAGCAGAAAATGTGATAATTTTTAAAGATAAGGTTGTATTCAAAGGTAATGATGAGCCTGAAGGGGGGGCGGTATTTACCGATGAACATTTAGAAAACAAAATATTCAGTGTTCGATTATTCAATACAGAGAACCGATTACAAACTCTGCGAAACACTATTGCATCGCACATCAATTTATACGAGGACAATGACAAATTTGTCTCCCATTCACAATTCCATATTGAACCTTCAGCACAGAATGAATGGTATTATATATTAGCGGCAATTTGCGAATCAAACGTTTTAGCTAATAACAAGTGTACCGATGTTGGTTTTATAGACCAGGTGTTTTTGTGGTTTCCTTGGTTGTTTGATGTAAAATCAGCAGAAGAATTGGTATCATTCAAAAGAAATTTTGCAAAATCAATATCGGCTGAACGTGGACTTTGGAAGTATGGGAAGAAAAAGGAAGTAACAAGTATTGCAAATATGTGGGCAAGGCATCGAGTATTAAATATTGAAGAATCTAAAGTTGAGAGACTGCAACCTGTTGCATCATATTTACGGCAAGAGTTAATAGATTTGAGAAATACTATAGAAAGACAGATATAATAATATCGCATGATTTTGTAAAAAACGTAATGCCCTAAGTGGTAAAATGCCTATTCCGTTGTACCGGAATGGGCATTTTTTTATTATTATTCTCTGATGAGCAATTAGACCAATTGGACAAATATAGCTCTTCTATTGGACAATAAACCACAAATCTATTGGATTAGTTGGATTTTTCGTTATTTAGTTGGGTTTCAATTATTTCATTTGGATAATTAGTCGTATTTTTGCACTCGATTTCGAAAGAGGTCGAGAGGTGTTTGACATGTTGGAGAATGGTTTTGGCGAGGGGCGGCTGGCAGGGTCAGTTGGCTTCTCGAGAAATGATAAATAATTTATAAAATTTTTAAGACCCCCGTGAAAAGGCACGGGTAATAAAAAAAATGAATACGAGAATTCAAACGTATCAAAATGAAATGTTCGGCCAATTAAGGCTGACGATGATTAATGGTGAGCCTTGGCTGGTGGCAGCCGATGTGGCTAAAGCTTTGGGGTATGCAAATCCCCGAAAGGCAGTAATCGACCATGTGGACAAAGAGGATAAGACGCGTAACGATTCGTTACGCGTCAACGGCACTACTCCGGTGCTGATTAACGAGAGCGGGCTTTACAGCCTCATCCTCACTAGCAAGCTGCCGCAGGCCAAGGAGTTCAAACGCTGGGTGACGGCCGAGGTGCTGCCGCAGATTCGCAGGACGGGAGGGTACATTCCTACGCACGACTTTAACGGCCGGGGGCTGACTGCCGAGGAGATGCTGGCAAGGACGCAAGAGATTTTTACGAGCACGTTGTTGCAGAAGGATCAGCAGATCAGCTATCAGCAACAGCAGCTGGAGGCTCAGCGCCCTATGGTGCTGTTTTACGGCGCTGTGGCTACCAGCAGTGCCACCTGCAGTGTGGCCGAGCTGGCAAAGATGCTGCAGGCCAACGGCGTGGAAGTGGGGCAGAATCGCTTGTTTGAGTGGTTTCGCAACAACGGCTACCTCTGCACCAAGGGCGGCGCTTTTTACAACACTCCTTATCAGCAATGGGTGGAGTCGGGATTGTTCCGCATTGAGACCCATAGTTTTGAGAAGCCTAACGGCGAGTGTATGGTGAGCTACACCACCCGAGTGACGGGCAAGGGCCAGCAGTATTTTGTTGACGGTTTCTTGTCGGGGAGGTTTATTGTTTGATTGTTTAACACGGGGGCGCGGGCTTGGCGTTGCGCCCCTTTTTAAAAGAAAGGAAAATAGTAATGACAAATCCGAACTATTTTATTAATCCGCAGCGCGAGCTGTGGTCTTTTTTGAAGGAGGGTCAGCGCAAGGAGGTGGCCCGGGTGCTGCGTCCGCTGAAGCCTTACGCCCAGGGCCGACTGGCCACTACGATGCTGGACTATATGGAGGGCGGCCGACTGGTGCTGATGAACGATGTGGTGCTGGATGCCGTGGCGCTGTATTTGGTGAGCGGCGACGGCAAACGCCGCAACCCCATCATCCGCCCGCTGAAGGCTCAGGCCGACGAGGGTTGCGACCAGGGTATGGCACCGAACTCCGATTTTGAGTCGGAGGGGTTGAGGTAAAACGTGATTGTTGTTTTTTTAAATTTATAAGGAGTTAAAAAAATGAGAAAGATTTTTTGCAATGTTGACCTTGAAGTGAATCTGCTGAAGGATAAAGATTTGGGACGCGGCGCGTTGGTGCCCGGCATGTTGGGCCGCCAGGGGCGGGCGTTCCGCTTTTCGGAGTGCGGCGTGCGCCGTCGCAACGCTCCGCTGCCACGCGTGTTTGAGGGCAAGATGCTGACGATGGTGGTGCACAACGACAAGAGCTACCAGCTGTATTTGAAGCAGCTGCGCTACAATCACATGCCCGACGACCCTCAGGCTGTGGCCCAAGCCCTGGCCCAAGAGGCCGAGAAGGCACTGAGGATGATTGCTGATTGTAGAGGGAATTTATGAATTAAAGAATAAAAAATAAAAAAGTGGGGGGGCGAGTGGAAAACTGAAAGTGGAAAGTGGAAAGTGGCCGGGTGCGGCAGCTCAATTCACTCTTCACTAATCACCATTCACACTTCACAATTCACGATTCACTCAATTCACAATTCACTCAATTCACAATTCACTAATCACAATTCACCGATCACCATTAAAAATTACTATGAGCTGTTATACTATTTATTACGATAATGACAAACGGAAGATGATGCGGGCCGTGGAGGGCCGCGAGGATTATTTGCGGCTGCGCGGCTCGGCCCAGCAGGAGGCTACGGTGCGACAGGTGCGCCAGGGCAACGGGAACGCTAAGTTGCGGCTGCTGCAATGTAACTACTCTTGTATGCCCAACGCCGACGGAACGCTGAAGGGCAGCACCACGATGAGCACTACGGTGGGCATGGATGTGGACCATATAGCCGCCGAGGATATGGCCGCCACCCGCGACCGCATTCTGGCCAAGCGCGACGAGCTGGGCCTGCTGATGCTGGAGCTCTCGGCCCGCGGCGAGGGCTTCCACCTGGTGTTTCGCCGCCGCGAGGGACTGAGCCAGGAGGATAATCTGCACTGGGCCAGCGACCTGCTGGGGGTGGCTTTCGACACGGGGGCCAAGGATCATACACGGGTGTTTTTTACCACTACGGCCAGCGCCGACGACTTGCTGTTTTTGGACGATGCCCTGTTTGTGAACGAGGCCGCCCAAGGGTTGCCGCCCGCCGCTGCCCCGCTGCCGCCCACACCCGCACCTCAGATGCCCACGGCAGCGGAAGGGCCTGAGCCCGGAGGGTACGAAGGGCACTACGACGGCATACCCTATGAAGCCATTGTGGAGGCGCTGGAGAACCAGCTGGGCGGGGTGCCTACGCATGGGTCGCGCAACCAGTTTATCTTTGCCATGGCGTGCCATTTGCGCTATGTGTGCAACGACGACCCGCGCTGGATTGCCGCCGTGCTGCCCACCTACGGCGAGGAGCGCGAGAAATGGATGCGCACGATTGAGAGCGCCTGCCGCCGCTCGCAGAACCAGACGATGCCGCGCCTGCTGCGCACGGCCCTGGAGCTGGCACGCTGCGACTCACGCACGGAGGACTCGGAGGGCAAAGGCTTTGACAGCGAGCTGCCGCCGCCTATGCCCGCCCGACTGCCGCCGCTAATTAGGCTGCTGGTGAGCAAGACTCCCAAGGTGTATCAGCCCGCCGTGGCACATGCTGTGTTTCCGGCCTTGGCGGCGCACTTGTGGAAGACGCGGTTTAGGTATATCGACAATGTGGAGCACGAGGCTACGCTGATGAATGTGCTGATGGCGGGCACGGGTGCCGGCAAGAACTGCATTGCCGAGCCGATAAGGATGATTATGCGCGACATTGTGGAGCGCGACCAGATTAACCGCGAGAAGGAGCGCCAATGGAAGGAGGAGATGCAGACCAAGGGGTCGAACAAGGACAAGCGGCGCCGCCCCGAGGGGCTGGTGATACAGCATGTGAAGCCCGATATGACCAATGCGGCCTTTGTGCAGCGCATGAAGGAGGCCGAAGGGCATTTCCTATATACGCAGATGAATGAGATTGACCAGTTTGACGCGCTGAAGACCTCGGCACGGTCGAAGTCGCAGTTTCAGATTATGTGCCTGGCTTTCGACCCGCAGAACAGCTACGGCACGGAGCGCGTGGGCACGGCATCGGTGAGCGAGACGGTGTGTGTGCGGTTTAACTGGAACGCCTCGACGACGATACAGAAGGGCAAGGCTTATTTTGCCAAGGTGGTGACGGACGGCCCTATTTCGCGCATTAATTTCTGCACAATACCGGAACGCCCCATAGGCGCCGAGCTGCCGGTGTACGGCATTTACGACGAGGGGTTTGAGGCGGAGCTGAAGCCTTATATTGACAGGCTGAACGCCGCCCGCGGACTGATAGAGTGCCCCAAGGCCCGCACGCTGGCCCGCAAGCTGATGGAGGAGAACGCCGACTTTGCCCGGCTGTCGCAGAGCAGGGTGTATGAGAATTTGTCGTTCAGGGGCAATGTGATAGCTTTTTTGAAGGCTATGGTGCTGTATGTGGCGCAGGGCGAGAAGTGGGACAAGGTGCTGGAGGATTTTGTGCGCTGGAGCGAGCGGTACGACTTGTGGTGCAAGATGAAGTTTTTTGGCGAGGCTATTGCCGAGGCCGAAACGACGGTGCGCTCCCATCGCCCCGGGCCGCAGAATTTGCTGACGCTGTTGGGCAACGAGTTTACTACCGACGAGCTGCAGCAGGTGCGCCGTCGGCAGGGGGTGGAGAAGACTCCGCTGGCAGCGCTGCTGAAGGTGTGGCGCAGCCGCAACTATGTGGAGCCCGTGGAGGGGAAGGCGAATACGTGGAGGAAGGTGGGAGGGTAGATTGTAGAGTGTAGAGTGTAGAATGTAGAGTGGCTGCCGCACCCGGCCACTTTCCACTTTCAACTTTCCACTCGGAAAAACTTTCAACTTTACTTTAGTGAATTGTGAATAGTGAATAGTGAATTGAGCTGCCGCGCCAGCCCACTCTACAATCAGCAATCTACAATCTACATTCCCTCGCAATCTACATTCTACAATCTCTACACTCTTAAGTCATAAATAATCAAAAGTGGGGCGAAATAATAAAAAAAATGTTTTATGTCTATTTTTTTTTGTATTTTTGCATTTTGAAAATAATATACAATTATGAAGAAAATAATGCTTGTTTTGGCCGCTGCAATGCTGGTATTGTGCGCATCGTGTGTGAAGGAAAAGAACTGCCGTTGCGCCGTGATGGGCACACAAACTGTGCGCATCATTACCATTAAATCGGGCGACTGCAGAAAGATGAACTACATCACTTATTTCAACGATCTGGACTCTTCGTTTGTGGATCATGTGGTGTGCACCGACTATCCTTTTGATGCCGACAGCGCTATTGTAAACCTTTAAAAGTGAAACATTTTATGAAGAAGCATATTTTTATTCTTGCCGTGGCTGCCGCCTGCCTGACTGCCGGCTGTTCGAAAAGCGTGAAATGCAAATGCACCGCCATTGAACCCAACGAGAACGGCAAGTACGAAACCACTTATGTTGAGTCGGACCGCGGCCTGAAATGCAATAAGATTACCAAGGTGGGCTTTGAACGCCGCCTGGAAGGCGAATACGTCCGCACCCTGGTTGACGTAAACTGCGAAAGAGCAAAAGATTGAAACACTTTGAGTCAAAACCTATGCGCCTGGCAGCTCTCGTGGTGAGAATGCTGCTGGGTGGCTTTTTTATTTTTTCGGCCATCAGCAAGCTGATCGGGATTGATGAGTTTGAGGTGTATATCTTCTCGTACAACGTGCTACCCCTCAACTGGTCGTTTTTGCTGGCCCGCCTGGTGATTGTGGCCGAGATGCTGGTGGGCATAGGCCTGATGGCCAACGTGATGAAGCGGTGGGTAGATATAGGCGCCACGCTGATGCTGGTGGGCTTTACCCTCTTTTTGTGCTATGCGGCCCTGATAGGGCGCACCGACAGCTGCCACTGCATGGGGTCGTTTTTGGAGATAGACCCCACGCAATCGATACTGAAGAACGGCATTTTGCTTTTGGTGCTGGTGTTTGCCATGGGCGCAAAAAGTTGGCAATGGCAGCCCCGATGGTTTGTGACCACCCCGGTGGTGGCAGGCGTGGTGGTGACAATATTCTGCCTATCGTGCCCCGACAACTGGATGTTCGGCCCCTCGGAAGAGGTATTTAACGTGGAGAAATTTGACTCGGCAACATCGGCAGAGGGCGAATTGGCCGACCTGCACCTGCGCGAAGGGCGCCATGTGGTGGCTTTCCTCACCCCGGGATGCCCCTACTGCCGGATGGCCGACGAGAAGCTGACGCATATTTGCCGCCGCAACGATCTGGACTCGGCAGCCATGGTGTATCTGACCCCCGCCACCGACTCCACCGTGGCACCCCTCACCCTGGACACCACCACCTTTATACGCCCCAGCTATCTGATTCCGAGCATGACCTACGCTATGATCACCTATGGTCAGCGCCCCATGATCTTTTTGGTGATGGACGGCCGTGTGGCCGCCACCTGCCACTACCGCAACATCAACGAGCGGCAGATAGCAGAGTTCCTTATTAAACGGTAACAATATTCTCCCTAAAATAATTATGAAACGCAAAGCTATCCTCATAGTATCGCTGCTAATACTGGTATCGCTGACAGGCTGCACGAAGCGCTGCCGCTGCATTAAGTTTAACCTAGAAGTGGACTACTACAGCAAGGAAGAGGTGACGGCACTGGGCAAGAGCTGCGAGAACATGCGCTATTACGACGAATTGCACACCCCCCGCTACTCATATTGCGAGTGGACCTACACCGACTGACGAGGCGCAAGCCCACCCGGGCAAGAAGTTTATTTTTTCCAGAATACTTTGGACGGAGACTAGCGTCGGCCGCGCACTTTGGACAGGGCGGCAAACACGAGCTTGCGCTCGAAATAGGCTATGGCGGCCACATAGACCAACACCAACGCAGTGTTGAGGGCCAGCTGCCAGCCCAGGAGGGCGGGTCGGCACACACGGCTGACGGCATAGAGTGCCAAGGCCAACGCAGTATAGCCTAAGATGGACTTGAGATCGTAGGGCACTGGGCTCTTGACTCTGCCCACAAAATAGGACAGCAGCATGCACACGCCATATCCGGCAAAGCCACCCCAAGCACATGCCATATAGCCATAGCGGGGAACAAAGATGAAGTTGATGGCCAGCAGCACCACGCATCCGACAACAGAGAAGACGGCTCCCCACCAGGTTTGCTCGACCAGCTTATACCAGAACGAGAGGTTGAAATAGACGCTCATGAAGATTTCGGCCATCATGACGATGGGCACCACGGCCAATCCCTCCCAATAGCTGGGCTGGATGACATATTTGAGCAAGTCGAGATAGGCCATGACTACCAAGAAGGCCAGCATGGCGAAGATGACGAAGTATTTCATGACCACGGCCTGGCTCTCTTTGCCGCTTTTATCCTTGCCACCGCTGAAAACAAAGGGCTCGTAGGCATAGCGGAAGGCCTGTGTGATCATGGCCATGATCATGGCGATTTTGACACAGGCGCCATAGATGCCCAGCTGCACATCGCCTTCGGGACCCGGCACAATGAAATGATAGCAGATTTTGTCGGCCACCTGATTCAATATGCCCGCAATGCCCAAGAGGAGCAACGGCCAGGTGTAGGAAAGCATCTCTTTGAGGATCTTACGGTCGATACCGAAACGGAGCTCGCCAATTTCGCGCACAAAACCCAGGGTGATGCCGGCGGTGCAGATAAGATTGATGATGAAGATATAGCCCACCTGATAGTCGGGCCGATACCATGCCATAAGCTGAGGATGGGACACGGCGAGGCTGGGAGCGACAAGGAAGACAAAGAGGTTCATGCCTATGTTGCAGACGATGAAGAGGAGCTTGAGGAAGGCGAACTTCCAAGCCCTATGGTCGTGGCGAAGGCGGGCGAAAAGGATGGCCTGCACAGCATCGAAGGCCACTACGATGCTCATCATGGTGAGGAATTCGGGATGGCCGGAGCAGCCCATGACCTCGGACAACGGGGTGGCAAAGAGCAGCACCAGCAGGACGAACAGGGCCGACACGCTGCCCACTGCCGACAAGGCGGTGGAGAAGACCTGCCGGCTACGGCTGCTATATTTGTTGGCAAAATAGAAGAAGGTGGTTTCCATACCGAAGGTTAGCATGACCAGCATGAGGGCCGTGAGGGCATACACCCGGGTGACGATGCCGTAGCCGCCCGAAGCGGCAGAGATGGAATAGGTGTAAACCGGCACAAGCATATAGTTGAGGAATCGGCCCACAATGCTGCTGAGGCCGTAGATCATAGTGTCGGAGAGCAGACTTTTGAAAGAATTTTGCGCCATAATAATTAAGTATTATCATTGATAACGCATGGGAACAATAATTATTGCATGGCGACGGGCGGAAAAAGTTTGGGGAGCGGGGTGCGGAAACGAGCAAGGCCATTGGCGGCATGACGGCGAAGCGCCATTTTTTTTCGCCATTCAAAATAATTTTAGTAAATTTGCATTGGGTTGCGGCCAATGGCAACGGCCAGGAATCGCCGCCCAACCCATTAAAGATATGCGCATTATCGAGCATTCGGCAGAGCGCCAACAGGCATAGAGACAAACAAAAATTGAAACTCAAAAAACAGTATAACCGAAATGAAAAAGTTCTTAGTTCTTTTTTTCATTGCCTTTTTAAGCATTAATTTCTCATGGGCTTACGACTTTAGCGCCGTGGCTCCCAGCGGACAGACACTTTACTACACCATTTCTGGCACAAACGCCACGGTCACATACCCCAATGCCAGTGCCGATCTGGACGATTTGGATCCGGCAGTGTGGGGCGGATTTGCCAAGCCCACCGGTGCCCTGGTGATACCTTCGAGCGTGACACACAACAGTCAGACCTACGCCGTGACGGCCATTGGCACCTATGCCTTTTATGAATGCCGGGGCATTACGAGTGTGGTGATTCACGACTCGCTGACCACTATAGGCGAAGCGGCTTTTGCCTACTGCCCTTCGATTACGGAGGTGACCATTGGCGAGGGGTTGGTGCATCTGGGCATGGGTGCCTTTATCGACTGCCGTGCGCTGACTCATGTGACATTTAACGCTGTGAACTGCACCACCAATAGTTCCTACATGTTTGAATATTACGATTCTATCAACTACACCTTCTCATCCAATAACAACCTGACCGACGTGGAGTTTGGCAGCAATGTGCAGCGCATTCCCGGCAGGTTTCTGGCCTATTGCGAGGGTATTAGCACAATCACTATTCCCGCAACGGTGACCGTGATAGGCACCCGAGCCTTTTTTGGCTGCAACGGCATGGAGGAAATCATCGCTTTGCCAACCACGGCTCCACAGGTTGAGAGTAGGGCGTTCGACGGCATGGCCGGCAGCGTAGTTGTTTACGTTCCCTGCGGCAGTACGGCATCGTACATGAGCGGATGGACAGACTTCAGCAATTTTGTGGAGGAGAACACGGCCTTTGTGCTCTCGGCATTCTCGGCCGACGAGGAGATGGGCGAGGTGGAGATAACCGCCCAGCCCGACTGCAGCAGCCCGGTAGCCGTGGTGCAGGCCGTGGCCCACGAGGGATACCTGTTTGCCCATTGGAGCAACGGCGAGACCGCCAACCCATACGCACTCACCCTCACCTGCGACAGCACCGTTACGGCAATCTTTGAGGCCGATATGCCCGCGCAATACACCGTTACGGCAGAAGCCGACGACGCCACAATGGGAACGGTGACAGGAGCCGGCACCTACGACGAAGGCACGGTGGTGACCCTGACCGCCACGCCCAACGAGGGATTCAGATTTGTGCGCTGGAGCAACGGCGAGACCGAAAATCCATACTCCTTCACCCTCACCTGCGACAGCACCGTTACGGCAATCTTTGAGGCCGATATGCCCGCGCAATACACCGTTACGGCAGAAGCCGACGACGCCACAATGGGAACGGTGACAGGAGCCGGCACCTACGACGAAGGCACGGTGGTGACCCTGACCGCCACGCCCAACGAGGGATTCAGATTTGTGCGCTGGAGCAACGGCGAGACCGAAAATCCATACTCCTTCACCCTGACCTGCGACACGCTGATTTCGGCCCTGTTTGAGCCCATTCAGACCGAATCTATCCAAGAGGCCGACGGAGCAACCATCCGTCAGCACAACGGCCATCTGACCATCAGTGGCGCCGAAGGCATGACGATAAGCATATTCGACCTCACGGGCCGCATTTTAGTGAACGAGACCCTGACGGAGGGCAAGACCTACGAAATGCCCCACGCCGGAGTGTATATGGTGCGGGTGGGCAACCACTCGGCCAAGAAGGTGGTGGTGGCGAAATAGCCTTGCGCCGAAGGGCAGAATGTTTGGCGACGCGCCATAGAAATACTCGGCAAATATTTTTTGAGATAGGGCCATTGCGGGCAATATTATCGGGAGAAGTGCGTTAAAGTAGTTGCTATGAAAAAGATTGCTATTGCCTTGTGCCTGCTGCTGCCCCTATGGTGCGCTGCCCAGGACTACGACTTTGCCAAGAAGATTGGCGACAATACCTTGTATTTCTCAATTCTAACCACCGGCGGGAAGAATGGGGCCACAGTGGAAGTGGCTTTTCCGGGAACTGAGGAGCGCCCGTGGAAAGGGTTTACAAAACCCAGCGGACAGCTGTCGATACCCGAAATGGTGACTCCCGACCGCGCCCGGGGCAAGAATGCAGACCCTGAAGACGACGACACCACGATATACACCGTGGTATCGGTGCGGTATAACGCCTTTGAGGGTTGCGACCGCATTACCAAGCTGATCCTCCCACCTACCATACGGCAAGTGGAAGACAACGCTTTTGCAGGATGCAAGAAGATCAACTACATAGTGGTGGAGGCACAAGAGCCACCAAAGATGGACGAATCGGCGTTTGAATCAGTGGATTTGGACATACCGCTGCGTGTGCCTGCCGGCACCTACGAGAAGTACAAAGAGGCCGTGGGGTGGCGCATGTTTAGAGAGATTGTGGAATATTAAAACGTAACGAAAACTCTATGATATACGATAACATTAAGAACCTGCAGCGTTATGAGCAGCTGCTGCCCGGACTGGCGGAAGCCCTGCACTTTTTGCAAGGATGCTCGGCCAACATACAACCCGGGCGCTATGCGCTGACGGGCAACAACTATGTGAACGTGGACGCCTACGACACCAAGGTGACCAACCCCGTGGGATATGAGGCGCACCGCAAATATATTGATGTGCAGTTTTTGGCCCAAGGGCACGAGCGGGTGCTGGTAAAGCCCATCGACGAGGTGGAATGCACGATGCCCTACGACGGCGACCGCGATGTGGCCTTTTTCAGCCACACGACCCAAGGGGCAACGGAACTGACCCTGGGCGACGGACGCTTTGTGGTGCTGTTTCCGGACGACGCTCACGAACCCCAGCTGTGCATAGGCACCCCCGAACCGGTGATTAAGATTGTTGCAAAGATTGAAATCAAATAAATAGAACTCAGATAACATTATGAACGAAGTAGAAATGCGGGTGAAGCGCGCTCGCGAATTACATGCCAACGGATGCAACTGCTGCCAGGCAGTGGCGCTTGCCTTTGCCGACAAACTGCCCATTGACGAAACCTCTGCCACCCAGCTAACCCAGCCTTTCGGACGCGGCATTTCGGGACTGAAAGAGACCTGCGGATGCGTGACGGGGCTGGCTATGGTGTGCGGACTCTGCAACCAAACGATGATGGTGAAAGGGCTGGCCAACCAATTTCGTGAAGAGAACGGCGACCTGAACTGCGCCAAGCTGCTCCAAAGCCAAGGACCTAACCACTCGTGCAACGACTTGGTGGCCTGCGCCGCCCGAATACTGGCAGAAAATATACTTTAACATCATACGCTATGAAGATCTTTACCCTTACGAACAATAACGGTATGCAGGTGAGTATCACCAACTACGGTGGCCGCATAACCAAGATGCTGGTACCCGATCGCGAAGGCAATATGCGCGACGTGGTGCTGGGTTTTGACAAAATAGACGATTACCGACACGAGAACAACGCCACAGACTTTGGTGCCGCCATAGGCCGCTACGCCAACCGCATTGGCAACGGCCAGATTACCATAGACGGCCACACCCTGCAGCTGCCGCAAAACAACGGCAACCACTGCTTGCACGGCGGACCCGACGGCTGGCAGTATTCGCTTTACGAGGTGGAGAGCGCCTCGCGCAACACCCTAGTGCTCACAATGGTGAGTGCCGACGGTGACAATAACTTTCCCGGCGAGGTGAAGGTGCGCCTAAGCTACCAACTGACGGAGGATAACCGCCTGAACATTGCCTACCACGCCACTACGGATGCCACTACGGTTATAAATATGACCAACCACAGTTATTTTAACCTTAACGGCGACGGCAACACCACCATTCTGAACCACTTACTGACCATTGACGCAGACGAATACACGCCCATCGACGAGACTTATCTGCCCAAGGGGATGAAAGCCACAGTGGAGGGCACCCCATTTGATTTCCGCCAGCCCAAAGCAGTGGGCCGCGACATAGCCCTGCAGCACGAACAGCTGCTTAACGGCAACGGCTACGACCACAACTGGGTGCTCAATACCCGAGGCGATGTGGCCAAGCCCTGCGCGCGCCTACAGAGTCCGACTACAGGCATTGTGATGGAGGTGTTCACCTCGGAGCCCGGAATGCAGATATACACAGGAAATTTCCTTGACCGCTCCATCATAGGCAAAGGGGGCATAGCCTACGGCCAGCGCAGCGCCATCTGCCTTGAAACACAGAAATATCCCAACAGTCCCAACAACAACTGGCCCGAATCGAACGCATACCTGCACCCGGGTGAGTCGTTTGACAGCCAGACCACCTTCGCCTTCTCGGTAGAATAGGGTGCGAGGTTTTTGGGCAATAGAAAGAAGAACATAAAAAGAGAGTGCCGTTCTTGCAACGGCACTCTCTTTATTTCGTAAAACAGATACTGTTTTGATTATTCGGCTTCAGCGAAAGCGATGTATTTGTCAACCTCGCCAAACTCAGGACTCTCAGGATAGTTGTCCTTAATTTTCTGGAAAGATTTAACAGCATTGGCTTTGTTGCCGAGTTTAAGCTGCATCATACCGGCCTTCCACAAAGCGGTGGGAGCGATGATGAAGTTGTTGTTGGCACTGCTGGCTGCTTTCTCGTAGTAGTTGCAAGCCTCGGTAGCATTTTCCTGCTCGGCATAAGCGTCGCCAATAAGCATGAGGGCCTCGGCAGTGGTGAAAACGTCTTTGCCCTTATAGGACTTGAGGGATTTGATAGCCTCGTCAAACTGGCCGAGGTTGAGCTGGCAGATGCCGGCATAGTATTTGGCCAAATTGGCGGACTTGGTGCAGTGGTATTCGTCAATCACACCAAGGAAACCCATAAATTGGTCGTTGCCGTTGAGGGCTTTTTCAAAGTCGCCCTCGTTGAACCACTGTTCGGCGGCAAACATGTCTTCAGCTGCGCGCAACTGGCGAGGCTGGGAGACAAACTTTACATAGGCAAAAATAGCCAAAGCAACCACAACAACGCAAGCACCAACGATGCTGATCATTTTTTTGTTCTTCTCGATGTACTCTTCGGTTTTGGCAACAAGGCCGCTAACCTCAAGGTTTTTCTCTTCGTTTTGCTCTTTCATTCTATATATAATTTTATTATTTTCGAGGATGCAAAATTAGTCATTTTTTTTCATAATAACGAAATTATTTTTGTTCTCCGAAGTCATTTTATTCACAATTTCTTTTTTAACATTTTGTAATTACATGTGTTTAAAGTGATTGTAAATTTATTTGAATTTTTTTTCAGTTAAAAAAAGTTTTAATTGTATTTTTTGACTATCTTTGCAAAATAGAATTAATTGATAGCTATACTGCAAAAGTTCGACTAAATGAACACAAAAGTAAAATATCTCGGAATGGATTTGTGCAGCCCGATTGTGGTGGCGAGTTGCGGTTTGACCGGCAGTGTGGACAACCTGCACAAACTGGAACAGGCCGGCGCCGGTGCTGTGGTGCTGAAGTCGGTTTTTGAGGAAGAGATAATTCACGATATCAAACGCAACACCCATGTGTTTGCCCCCGTCAATAACTATGGGGCCAGCTATGAATATGTGGCCCAACACTTGTCGGACGATGCCATGGCCCGGCACTTTGAATTGATAAAGGAGGCCAAAAGTAGTCTTTCGATACCCATTATAGGCAGCATTAACTGCTACTCGCACGAGAACTGGATAACCTACGCCACCCAATTTCAGGAGGCCGGATGCGATGCCTTGGAGCTAGACATGGCCATTATGCCATACGACACCAACCTATCGTCGGACGATGTGGAGCGCACGTTTGGCGACATCATCCAGTCGCTGCGCAAATTCGTGACCATACCTATCAGCATCAAGGTGAGCCCATACTTCACCGACCTCTCGAAATTCATGCAACAGCTTTCGTGGATGGGCATTCAGGGCATTACGATATTCAACAAATCGGTGCAGATAGATGTGGACCTGGAGAATGAAACGTTGCGTCATGCAGAGGATTTTTCTACCCCGGGCGATTTTTACAACACCCTGCGCTGGACCACCATCCTGACCAACAAGGTGCGCTGCGACATCAGCTCGACCACAGGCGTTTATACTGCCAACGATGTGGTGAAGCTGCTGCTGGCAGGAGCCACCACGGTGCAGGTAGCCTCGTGCCTCTACAACAAGGGCATAGACCACCTGAAGGAGCTAAACCACGGCGTTGAGCAATGGATGCAGCAGAAAGGATACACCGAAATAGACCAATTTAGAGGCAAACTGGCCCTCAAATCGAACGAGAAGGCCTCGATGCTGATGCGAACAAAATACATGAACTATTTTGGTGAGATAAAATGACCAACAAAAAATACTATTATAAATAACTAATACCCTTTTTCAGTATGGACAATGTACAAGAAAAACCTGTGAGTTTTTTCCGTTTTGAAGACCTCCGTATCTATGCCAAAGCCACCGACTATAGCAGCTGGCTGTTAGCTAACCTGGGCGAACCCACCAATGAGAGACAGCGCAGCTTTGTGAACTCGTTCTGCCACTCAGCTTTCGACATCGCCCTGAATGTTGCCGAGGGTTCGTCCCGCAACAAGAGTCAGTTCGAACACTGCCTCAAGATTTCCAAAACCGCTATCCGCGAGTGCATTGTATATACCGCCATTGCCCTCAATACCGGACTCTTCACCGCCGAGGAGAGCGAGAAATCGCGCGAATATCTGATGGAGCTCACCCGCATGATTGGCGCTTTGATCATTTCGCTGCAACGCGGCAGCCGCCGTCGCGACGACTATCCCGAAACTACCGACACTACCACCGACTCCTCCGACTCAGCTGACCCTATCGATGCCCTTGACGCTATCGATATCAATTTCTAAGAATGAAATATCCCAAGATAGACAGACTTCAATTCACCGAGACCGGCAATTTCTTTCTAATTGCCGGTCCGTGTGTTATCGAGAACGACAAGAATCCGTTTGAGATAGCCGAACACTTGGTGGAACTAACCACCCGATTGCACATTCCCTTTGCCTTTAAGGCCAGCTACCGCAAAGCCAACCGATCGAGCATCAACTCCTTTACGGGCATTGGCGATATGGCGGGGCTGCAGATATTGGCCGCCATACGTGAGAAGTATGGCGTGCCCGTAGTAACCGACATCCACTCGGAAGAGGACGCCGCACTGGTAGCCCCTTATGTGGATGTGCTACAGATACCCGCGTTTCTGTGCCGACAGACATCGCTGCTGGAAGCCGCTGCCGCCACTGGCAAATGCGTGAACATAAAGAAAGGACAGTTCCTTGCCCCCGAAGCAATGACCCATGCGGTGCAGAAAATGCAGCATTTTGGCAATACCAACATCATGCTCACCGAGCGTGGCACCACTTTTGGCTACCAGGACCTGGTGGTGGATTTTCGTTCGGTGCCCGTAATGCAGCGCAACCAAGTGCCCGTGGTGGTGGATATCACCCACTCGCTTCAGCGCCCTAACCAGACTTCGGGCGTGACAGGAGGCAATCCCGATATGATTGAAACCATTGGCCGCGCCGCAGTGGCCGTGGGTTGCGACGGCATCTTTATGGAGACGCACCCCAACCCCTCGGTGGCCAAATCGGACGGGGCCAATATGCTGAGCCTGCACCTTGTTGAGCCGTTGCTGCAACGCCTCATCCGCATCCATCAAGCCATCAACTAACTTACTACAAACATGCAACTTCACTTACAAAAACCCATCGTCTTTTTTGACCTCGAAACCACTGGCGTTAATGTGGGGCACGACCATATTGTTGAGATCTGCCTGCACAAAGTGATGCCCGATGCCAGCACCCAGACCTTAGTGCACCGCGTGCGCCCTGTTGATCAGCAAGGCAACACTGTGCATATTCCCGAAATCACCACCGCTATCCACGGCATTTCGGATGCCGATGTGGCCGACAAGCCCTCGTTTGCCCAACTGGCTCCCGAAATAGCCGAATTTATTGGCGATGCCGACTTGGCGGGCTACAATTCCAACAAATTTGATGTGCCCCTGTTGGTGGAAGAATTTCTGCGTGCCGGCTATCCCTTCAGCCTTGCCAAACGCCACCTTATCGACGTTCAGAACATTTTCCACAAAATGGAGCAGCGCACACTGAAAGCCGCCTATCAGTTTTACTGCGGCAAGAATTTAGAAAACGCCCATAGCGCCGATGCCGACACCCTGGCCACCTACGAGGTGCTGATGGCCCAGCTGGACCGCTACCAGGATGCTGAATACACCGACCGCGACGGCCGTGTGAGCAAACCCATCGTAAACGACATGGAACAGCTCAGCCAATTCACCCGCGTGAATCCCTGGGCCGACCTGGCAGGATACATCGGCTATGACGCCAAAGGCAACGAGATATTCAACTTTGGCAAGCATAAAGGAAAAACATTGAAACAGGTTTTTGCCGACGAACCGGTATATTACGACTGGATGATGAAATCAGACTTTCCGCTCTCCACCAAGGCCGTGCTCACAGAGGTGATCGACCGCATCAAGCAACAAAAACTGCAGGATTTGAAACTGCATTTTCAAGGTTGACCGTTAGCGACAAACATCCCGCAACACAAAAATCTACCAATTAAACAATAACCCAACAACACAATTACAAAATGAAAAAAATCTTAATGCTGATGGCCATGTCCATCATGATGATGGCAGGAGCCATTGCACAGAAAAGTATCTACAACTTTAAGGTGACCGACCTTTATGGCAAGACGGTGAACATGAAGGATTACAAGGGCAAAGTGATTCTGATAGTGAATGTGGCCAGCCACTGTGGCCTCACCCCTCAGTACGAAGGACTTGAAGCGCTGTACAACATGTACAAAGACCGCGGTTTGGTTATCCTTGGCTTTCCATGCAACCAATTCCTAGGCCAGGAGCCAGGCACTGCCGAAGAGATTAGCACATTCTGCTCGGCCAACTATGGCATGACCTTCACCATGATGGAAAAAATTGATGTGAACGGCGACAAGGCAGCTCCCATCTACAAATGGTTGAAGAAGAAAGCTCCTTATAAAGGCTATCCCGAACAGCACGCCCAATTTGGCGCCATGATTGACCAAATCCACCAAAAAACCAACTCAGGCTACGACACTGGCGACAACATCCGCTGGAATTTCGGCAAATTCTTAGTGGCCCGCGACGGCAAAACCATCACCCGTTTCGAACCCATGGTAACCCCTGCCGAACTTCAGTCGGCCATCGAGGAGGCTCTGAACAATTAATAATTAAATAGAAATGACGGACTTATATAGAATTCTTTTTATCGTACTCTGCATAGTAATGGTAGTAGTCTATTACTATCGGAAAAACAAGCATCTAAAAGAAGAAACTGCTGGCACCATGGCGTGCAAAGAAGTGGAGCGCGCAGGCAAACCCAGTGTGATGATTGTGGAAATTCCGCAAGAGGACGAAGAAAAGGTAAGGAAGTATATCCACGAATGCACCGACCTCGACTTGGATGCTCACTGCAAATTTGAGCGCAACGGCAACCTACTGAAAGTGAGCATGGACAAAGATCTGAATTTTTACGATACAGCGTGCATCGTTAATGAGTTTGCATGGGATGCGGAAGGCCTGGACTACGACCCCAAAGCCCATTACACCATTGGCAAATTACAGATTGGCGACACCACCCTGACCGACACCGAGGTGATATTCTTCGTCTGCCCAGGCGATGACCCATGGCTAGTGGATTTTGTGACCAAGGATGGCAAGAAATACCAATACAATCTTGGCAACGAGCGCGTTAAAGAAATATAGCACATAGGCTCTGGCATCAAAACACAAACTAACATAACTTATGAAATTAGACGGAAGACGCGAAAGCACTAACGTTGACGACCGCAGAGGTCGCAGCATGAAAGCCAAAGGCGGATTGGGCCTTGGCGGACTGATCATTGCAGGCTTGTTGGTATGGATTTTTGGTGGCAACCCCGCTAGCGTATTGCAGCTGGCAGGTGGCGACCAAACCACTACCGAAAACACCGAGTATGTAGCCACCCCAGAAGAAGAGGCTATGGCCAAATTCGCCCGCCAGATTCTGGCAGGAACCGAGGACGTATGGACAGCTGAATTTAAGAAAATCGGCAAAACCTACAAGGCTCCCAAGCTGGTGCTCTTTAAAGATGGTGTAACAAGTGGCTGCGGCAACGCCACCTCGCAATCGGGTCCGTTTTACTGCTCGGCCGATCAGTGCGTGTATCTTGACCTTGAATTCTTTATGAACATGAGGCAGCACCTGGGCGCCGACGGCGACTTTGCCTATGCCTATGTGATTGCCCACGAAGTAGGACACCATGTGCAGTACCTTCTTGGCACACTGACCGAAGCCCACCAGCAGATGTCGCGCATGAGCGAAAAGGATGCCAACCAGATTAGCGTAAGACTTGAGCTACAGGCCGACTACTATGCCGGAGTGTGGGCTTACCACGACAACGAGATGTTTGGCTCCCTCGAGGAAGGCGACATTGACGAAGGTTTGCGCGTAGCATCGCTTATTGGCGACGACTATTTGCAGAAAAAAGCGCGTGGATATGCCGTGCCCGACTCGTTCAACCACGGCACTTCGGCCCAGCGTTCGCGATGGCTGAAAAAAGGCATTGCCACCGGCATGATGAAAGGTGGCGACACCTTCAGCCCCAGCTACTCCAGCCTATAAATTGCCTAAGCTTATTTTAATCCTGGCAACGCACTGAAGCCAGCCAGGGACCAAAGATGTTTCGGTGATCCTACGGTGATTCTACGGTCATCCTACGGGGCGTTTTTACCCGCTATACCGTAGAACCACCGTAGGATGACCGTAGAATCATTGGGACTACTCCCCAGAATCCACAAGGCGAAACGCTGCGAGCGGCGATATAGCCACAACTTATTTTTTCATCATTACAAAATTCTTGCATAATCAAGAATAACGTGCTGACAACTTTGCGATTGTGCTGAACTGAGGCGGGCAATAGAAAGAGGAATATTTTAACCAAGAAACTGTTGTTCAAACCCTTAACCATCAATTTGCAGAATTACGGGTAAAAAAAACTTGTAGTTTCGACAAATATTCGTATCTTTGCATTTTGAAATAATTGTGAATAATAATAGAAATTATATCCATAAAATGAAGAAAATCTTATCTATCGCTTTGTTGCTTGCCGTAATGGCTGGCGCAATGGCCCAGCAGGGCACTAGAGAGTATGTATCGGCTTTGATTACTTTTGCCGACACCAATCTGATTCCTCAGGATTCATTGAATAAGTACGGTATCGTGCTGCAGACCCGCTCGGGCCGCATGGCTACCGCACTGATCGACGCAGCACAATATCAGGCTTTCCTCAACGCCAACCTGGCAGAGAGAGTGCAGCCCTCCACCCGCGTATTCTTGCGCGACGAACAGGTGAACCCCATGCCTGTCGGTCACAAACACGACTGCTGCAAAGAAGGCCACGACATAAGCCGTCGCACCCATCTGCTCGACGAGAACGCCATCCGCAACGACGAAGCTAAAGGTTGGTACGTGGGTCTGCTGCTCGGCGGAGCCAGCAACCACATGGATGTGAAGAGCGCTCGCTGGAGCGGCACCTGGTATGGTGGCCGCGGCCTCGACCTCGACGCTCGCGTTGGTTATCAGTTCAACCAGTGGTTCGGCTTCCACACCGGTCTTTCGCTGGTTTCCAAGAACTATGCCACTTACCTGAACGTAAACTACATGGATCTTGTGGACAAATACTACACCACCTACAACAACATGTATCTCCAGCTCCCCGTTTTGGCCGATCTTAGCGTTGGTGGCGACGACGTTCGCATCAACTTCAGCTTTGGTGGCTACTGCGGTTACTGGATGAGCCAGTGGCGTCACGGCTATGTTTATGTAGCCGATGATCCTCGCCCCTACAGCGGCGACGCCTACTCTTTTGTTGAAGGTTCCGACAATCGTTTCGACGCCGGTTTGGCTGGCGGCCTTGGCCTCAACTTCCGCGTTTCCCGCAATTGGCAGCTCCACTTTGAGGGCACCTACTACCATGGCATGTTAAGCACTGCCAAGGATTTCAAAACCTACAACCGCACTTGGGTTTTCGACATGGGTTTGACTTATCACTTTTAATAGTCAGCAATAAAATATGACTGAGGGCGGAGACCACTTTAGAAGTGCTCCGCCCTTATTCTTTAGCCACCCCATCTTATACAATCTTGGATGAAACAGATAGACAGCAACACCTATATTATTGATGAACCGGTTTGGCCCGATTTCATCAAGAACAGACCTGAGGAAAGTAGCAAACACACCTACGGACATGCCCTATTAATAGCCGGCAGCTACGGGAAGATGGGGGCCGCTATCTTGGCCGCAAAAGCCTGCCTGCGGTCTGGCGTGGGACTGATCACCGTGCATGTGCCGCAAAAGGGAGTGGACATTATGCAGACAGCCGTGCCCGAGGCCATGGTGCGAATTGATGAAGACGAGACCCACTGGACCCATATTTTCACCAACGACGAGCTTGAGCGCTACGATGCTATAGCCGTTGGTCCGGGACTAGGCACCAACAGCCAGGCCGCCATGCACGCTTTGATGCTGGCCGCACGGGGCAAGAAAATGGTAATCGATGCCGACGCACTGAATATGCTAGCCCGCATGGACGACCGTTTTGACCTGCTAACGGCGCATAGCGCCACCGCAGCCGTCACCCTCACACCCCATGCCAAGGAGTTTGTCCGCCTTTTTGGCGAATACGGCACTACCGAGGACCGAATGCAGGCCCAACGAGACTGGAGTCGCAAAACAGGAGCCGTAATAGTGCACAAAGGGCATAATTCGCAAATTACCGATAAGAATGGCGTTATGTATTTGAATACCACCGGGAATGCAGGTATGGCCACTGCGGGAAGTGGCGACGTGCTGACGGGAATAATCGCCGCAATTTATGCACAAAATAATGAAAACCAACTAAATGCACACATGTGCACTATATTGGGTGTATGGATACATGGCAAATCTGCTGATTTAGCCATAGAAAAACAGTCAAAATGCAGCCTAACAGCAGGCGATATAGTAAAAAATTTAAAGTATGCTACTTTGTAATATTCAGTAAGATAAATAAAGCAGAAATAACTTTTTTAAAAAAAAATTTGGTGGAATAAAAAAAAGTGCGTATCTTTGCACTCGCTTTGAAAGAGAAAAGCAACCAAGTCTTCCTCAATAGCTCAGTTGGTTAGAGCACCTGACTGTTAATCAGGGGGTCGCAGGTTCAAGTCCTGCTTGGGGAGCCAAGAAAGAGCCGCAAGAAATTGCGGCTTTTTTTGTAACAAAAAAACAATATCAAAAACATACTGACCCATGTCCACCATCATCGTCACTTTGCTCCTCGCCCTAGCCTTGGTAGCCCTTATGTTTGCCGGCCTTGGCGTGAAAATGATTTTCAAAAAGCACGGCGAATTCAAGCGCCACTGCAGCAGCATGGATCCCTATACTGGCAAAGGTGGCGGATGTGTGTGCGCAAAAGCATCCAATATCAAGTGCAAAAACGCCGAGAAATACTCCCCACTTGAAGTCAACAACAATCTGATGAAAGAAATCAGTGGCGAATGAGCCACTTCATTATAGGCACAGAAACAATTATTTTATTATATTAAAAAAAAATTGTATTTTTGCAGATTATAAAACATCCATCATCATGTTGCAATTACAATATATTAAGGAACATACAGAGGAAATCATCGAACGCCTCAAGATTAAGAATGTACAAAATGTAGAGGAACGCATTGCCGAGATTATTGCGCTGGACGAAAAACGCCGTGCTTTTCAGCAGCAGACCGACGCCATTAAGGCCGAGCAAAACGCAATAGCCAAAGAAATCGGTATGCTTTTCAAACAGGGCAAACGCGACGAGGCCGAGGCTAAAAAGGCTCAGACCACCGAACTTAAGGCCCGCGAGAAAGAGCTGATGGACCAGCAGACCACTGCTGAGACCGAGCTCAACGCAAAGCTCATTTCGCTGCCCAACGCACCCCATATCACCGTGCCCAAAGGCAAGACCGAGGCCGACAATGTGGTGGTGGCTGAATTTGGCGAAAAGCCCAATCTGGGCGCCGACGCCCTTCCTCACTGGGATCTTTGTGCAAAATACGACATCGTTGACTTCGAACTCGGCAACAAGATCACTGGTGCCGGCTTCCCCGTTTATAAAGGCAAGGGTGCCCGCCTGCAGCGCGCACTGATCGATTTCTTCCTCGACGAAGCCGTCAACGCCGGTTTTGTGGAGATTATGCCTCCCCTTATGGTGAACGAAGCCTCCGGCCTTGGCACCGGTCAGCTGCCCGATAAAGAAGGTCAGATGTATGCCATTCCGCTGGACGGCTTCTACATGATTCCCACCGCCGAAGTGCCCATCACCAATATCTACCGCAATGTGATTGTGAATGCCGACCAGTTCCCCATCAAGCATGCCGGTTATTCCGAATGCTTCCGTCGCGAGGCTGGTAGTTACGGCAAGGATGTGCGCGGCCTCAACCGTCTGCACGAATTCAGCAAGGTAGAGATTGTAGTTATCGAGCACCCCGACCGTTCCTACGATATGCTTGAAGAAATGAAAAAGCATGTAGGTAATCTGCTCGACAAGCTGGGTCTCCCCTACCATATCCTCAAACTCTGCGGTGGCGACATTAGCTTCACTTCTGCCATGACCTTCGACTTTGAGGTTTGGAGCGCCGCTCAGCAGAAATGGCTCGAAGTATCTTCGGTTTCCAACTTCGAGACCTTCCAGGCCAACCGCATGAAACTGCGCTTTAAAGACACTGACGGCAAGATGAAACTTGCCCATACCCTGAATGGCAGCGCACTGGCTTTGCCCCGCATCGTTGCCGCTCTGCTGGAGAACAACCAGACCCCCGACGGCATTGTCATGCCCGAGTGCCTGCGTCCTTATCTCCGTTTCGACAAAATCGACTAAATTCATCAATTTACTTTTCCAGCCCAGCCTTCTTCCAGCTGGGCTTTTTTCTTTCAACGCCTACCGGGCTTCGACGAAGACTGTTCAACAGCAAACTGACTCAAAAAACACCGCTCCGGCCAACAAAAATAACACTCGGAAATACTATTTAGAAAAGAACTCCGTTATTCTTTTTTAACATCAGTAAATATTATGCGAAAAATATACACCCTATCCCTCTTGGCAGCCTTGCTTTTTGCCAGTTGCTACAATGTCACCCCCCTCACCAACAGTAACAGCAAAACAGCGGGAGGCGGACTCTACTACGCCTTGCCCATGACCCAAATATGCGTAGATGTGACCTACCAATATTACGACCTCACCGAGGCTGTGTTCAGCGATTTTGCTTCCGAGATGCTGGCCCTTGACAATTTCGACGTGGAAAAGCCTTACCGCATCAAGAATATTGAAACATCGTATAGCGTTACGGCCGACCCCAACAACTATTATTTTGTGACACCCAATGGTATTTCGGTGCAGGTGGACAACCGCCACTTGCTCCGCGCTATCGGCATGACACCCCAAGAGTCGGCAGCCGAAGTGGGACACGCCACCACCGACAACCAGGTGAAAGAGTCTGACGCCAAGTTAGTGCTTCACAATGCCACTGCCGACAAGATGCTGCCCACCTACAACCTTTACGACCGCACCGACACTTTTTATGTGAAAGGCGACCGTCCCGGCCATCCCTCAGGCACTTCTACCAAGAAAGCCCCCCGTTCACTCCGACAGCGCGCTCAAGCAGCCGCCTCGGAAATTGCCGAGATAGAGGACACACGTGCCGATGTGACAGTTTCCGACCGATATACTGCTGAAGGCAAAGCGCAGATCCTGCGCCAACTTGAAGAGAAGGAAGCCGTACTCATGGCACAGTTCATTGGCAAGCCCGTGGAAGAAACCGTCCATTTCTTTATCGAGCCCAAACCCACTACCGGACCCAACGACACATTGCAACAAAGCGTGCTGTTCTATTTCAGCCGTGCTGAAGGCATTTGCGAATCTGACGACTACGATGCCCTCCCCATCCTTTGCACACTTCGCCCCGACCAGTCGATGCGCCAAGTGCGCCAATTTAGCCGCAACAAGAAGCGCCTTGCGACCAACTCATTCCAATACCGACTCCCCTCTCAAGCCCAAATGAATCTGAGTTGCGAACTATTTGACTACCAGGTGACCCTTCCTGTGGCACAGTACGGCCCCATTATCGACCTTCCTCACAAGCATTTCAAAGCCCTGTTTGATCCCAACTCCGGTGCCATCATCTATTACCAGGCACAGGACATCTTCGGCAAATAAATACAACCATCACAGCCTCTGCCCATGAACTTCTTCACCACCATACTCGGCTCAGGAGCCGCCCTCCCCACTGCAGTACGCCACTGTAGCGGACAGGTGGTGAACCTCAATGGCTTTCGCTTACTTTTCGACTGTGGAGAAAACACACAAACCCAGATACGGGTATATCATCAGAAGATGCAGGCCATGGCCACTATCTTCATCACCCACCTCCACGGCGACCATTTTTTCGGCCTGCCCGGCCTCATCAGCAGCATGCATCTATGTGGGAGAAAAGACCCCATCGACATTTTTGCGCCCCAAGGCATTGCCCTAGCACTGCAAACCATGCTCGACATTTCCGGCAGCCATATTGATTTTGAGATACGTTACCACGAACTCACCCACACAACGGGTGCCCAACTCATCTTCGAGAATCTCCGTTGCCGAGTATATGCTTTCCCATTGGTGCATTCGGTGCCCACTTACGGCTATTTGGTTGAAGAAAAACCGCGCGGAAAAAATCCCATGCGACGCTATGCCTACTGCTCTGACACGGGCTATACCGAGGACATCCTGCCCCACATCCAGGGAGTCAACCTGCTTTGCCTGGAAAGCACATTCAGCCATGCCTTTGCCCCTGTGGCCACCGAGAAATTGCACCTTACAGCCCCCATGGCAGCCACTCTGGCACAAAAAGCCGGTGTCAAACAACTTTTGCTCACCCATATCAGTGCCCGATTCAAAGACCCCGACGTCCTGCTCAAAGAAGCTCAGGCCATCTTTCCCAACACCCTCATCGCCACCGATGGCGAACAATACGAAATACATTACTAGCACCGACTACTGCATGGCAAACAGCCGAGGATTAGGCTATTTTTCATCCCTTGTCCTAAAAAAACTGCTGACAATTCGGCATAATTAATAATAAATATTGCAGAATGGCATTTTTTTTGTATCTTTGCAATTCTGTAATTTTGCAGTATTGTGCAATAAGCATTTGAATAATAGATAATAATAAAATAATAATAAAATAATATGGCAAACTTTCTGTCAAAACTGTTTGGCACCAAGGCCGATCGCGACCTCAAAGAAGTCAGACCTCTGCTCGACGCCACCCTTAAGGTGTACCCCGAGATCCAGAAGCTCACCAACGACCAACTCCGTGCCAAAACCATAGAATTCAAACAGCGCATCAACAAAGAAGTCGAGGCTGAAGAAGCCGAACTTACCACCCTCCGCATTCGCATTGAAGAGGAGTATGACATGCCTGTGGCCGAGAAGGAGGACATCTACAAACGTATCGACAAGCTGGAGAAAGAGTCGTACGACAAGACCCAGCGTGTACTTAACGACATCCTTCCTGAAGCATTCAGCGTGGTAAAGGAAACCGCCCGTCGCTTTGCCGAGAACGAGCAGGTGACTGTTACTGCCACCGAGTTCGACCGCCAGCTGGCCGTAAAGCGCGAAAGCGTTAACATCATTGGCGACCAGGCCGTATTCAACAACAGTTGGATGGCCGGCGGCAACATGATTAAGTGGGACATGGTGCACTACGATGTTCAGATTATTGGTGGTTCGGTGCTCCACAGCGGTAAGATTGCCGAGATGGCCACCGGTGAGGGTAAGACCCTTGTGGCAACCCTGCCCGTATATCTCAATGCGCTGCCCGGCAAAGGCGTGCATGTTGTCACTGTGAACGACTATCTGGCCAAGCGTGACTCCGAATGGATGGGCATGCTTTACGAATTCCATGGCCTCAGCGTTGACTGTATCGACAAGCACGAGCCTCACTCCGAGGAGCGTAAAGCCGCTTATCGTGCCGATATTACCTTCGGTACCAACAACGAGTTCGGCTTTGACTATCTGCGCGACAACATGAGCCGCAATCCTGAAGAGCTCGTGCAGCGCGGCCACAACTACGCCATCGTCGATGAGGTTGACTCTGTGCTTATCGATGATGCCCGTACCCCTCTCATCATCTCCGGCCCTACCGGCAAGGATGACGAAGCCCAGGAGTTTGACCGTTTCAAACCCGTTATCGAAAAACTGTACAACGCCCAGCGTGTCCTCGTAACCAAAATCCTGGCCGATGCCAAGAGCGGCCTGGCCGAGAAACCCGATGCAAAACCCGACGAGGAACCTGCAAAACTGCTTCTCCGCGCTTATCGCGGTCTGCCCAAGAACAAGGCCCTCATCAAATACCTATCCGAAACTGGTATCAAGGCCATCCTGCAGCGCACCGAGAACTTCTACATGCAGGAGCAGAACAAATATATGCACATCATCGACGATGATCTGTATTTTGTCATCGATGAGAAAAACCGCCAGGTAGAGCTCACGGAAAAAGGTATGGACTACCTCACCAGCCTGGGCGAAGACCGCAACTTCTACCAGCTGCCCGACATCGGCGCCATGATTGCCGACCTTGAGCACGAAAACCTCTCCCCCGAAGAGAAAGCCGCCCGCAAAGAGAAAATCTACAACGACTTCGCCGTCCAGTCCGACCGTGTTCACACCGTTGATCAGCTCCTCAAGGCCTACACCCTTTTTGAGAAAGACATCGACTACATCGTGGATGAACACAACCAAGTGAAGATTGTTGACGAGCAGACCGGCCGTATCATGGAAGGTCGTCGTTGGAGCGATGGCCTCCACCAGGCTGTCGAAGCCAAGGAGAACGCCAAAGTTGAGGCTGCCACCCAGACTTACGCAACCATCACCTTGCAGAACTATTTCCGCATGTACAAAAAGCTCTCCGGTATGACCGGTACCGCTGAGACTGAGGCCGGCGAGTTGTGGGACATCTACAAACTCGATGTTGTCGTCATTCCCACCAACCGTCCCATCGCCCGCAACGATATGGACGACATGATCTACAAAACCAAACGTGAGAAATACACCGCCGTCATCAACGAGGTGGAACGACTCATTTCCGAAGGCCGCCCCGTTCTGGTTGGTACCACCAACGTTGAAACCTCCGAGTTGCTGAGCAAAATGCTCAAGATGCGTCATATCGACCATAGCGTCCTCAATGCAAAACTTCACCAGAAAGAGGCCGAGATCGTGGCCCATGCTGGTGAACCCGGCCACGTTACCATTGCCACCAACATGGCTGGTCGTGGTACCGATATCAAACTCAAGGGTAACGTGAAAGAGGCTGGCGGACTTGCCATCCTTGGTACTGAGCGCCACGAGTCGCGCCGCGTAGATCGTCAGTTGCGCGGTCGTGCCGGCCGTCAGGGCGACCCTGGTAGCTCGCTCTTCTTCGTCTCCCTCGAAGATGACCTCATGCGCATCTTCGGATCCGACCGCATTGCTTCGGTTATGGACCGTATGGGTCTGCAAGAAGGCGAAGTCATCCAGCACTCCATGATTACTAAGCAGATCGAGAAAGCTCAGAAAAAAGTTGAGGAGAACAACTTCGGTATGCGTAAGCGCCTGCTCGAATATGACGATGTGATGAACAACCAGCGCACCGTTATCTACAACAAGCGTCGCAACGCCCTTTATGGCGACCGCCTCTCCATCGACATCTCCAACATGTTCTACGACACCTGTAACCTTATCTTCGAAGACGCTTATCAGGCCCACGATTGGGAAGGTTTCAAGATGGAGATGATCCGTGTTTTTGCCCTCGAAGTTCCATTCACCGAGAAAGAACTCTTCAACGCCCGCCGCGAAGACGCCGTAAAGAAACTCTACGACATCGTTTTCTCCACCTATAAGGAGAGAATGCAGCGTATCTCCGACCTGGCCTATCCTTTCATCGAACGCATCCACGACAACACCCGCTACGTCAACGTAGCCTTCCCCATCACCGATGGCAAGAAGACACTCAACGTTGTCACCCCCGTTCAGAAGTCTTACGACAATAAAGGCCGCGAAGTACAGCTCTCCATCGAGAAAGGCATCACGCTGGCCATCATTGACGACAAGTGGAAAGACCACCTGCGCGAACTCGACGAGCTCAAGACCTCGGTCCAGAATGCCTCTTACGAGCAGAAAGATCCTCTCCTCATCTACAAGTTTGAGAGTTTCAATCTCTTTGAGAAAATGCTTCTCGACATCAATCGTGAAATCAGCTCTTTCCTCATCCGCGCCAGCCTGCCCGTCCGCGAGGATAACGACATGCACGAAGCTCGCCAGCAGCGCACCGACAACCGAGGCATCCGCGAAAGTCACGATTCATCCACTACCACCGACACTCAGCGCGCCATGGATCGCGCCGCCCGTCAAAACATGGGCGAGCAGCAAGTGAAACGCCAACCCGTACGTGTTGAGAAGAAAGTGGGTCCCAACGACCCCTGCCCCTGTGGAAGTGGCAAGAAATACAAAAAATGCTGTGGCCGCAACGACGACTAACCCTCGTTGCCCAATCCCTCAATAAAAAAGAAGAAGGAGACTTTGAGCTCCTTCTTCTTTTTTTAGTCTTAACGCAAAGGTTAAAAACTTACTTGGCGGGCTCCCAATAGCAACGCTTGGGCGAAACGATTGCGCCTTCTTCCTTCAGAGCCTTCATGGCTTTATCCACGTCTTTGCGGTCCAGTCCGCTCAATTCGGCAATCTTACCAGCGTTCAGAGGCTCGCCAGCCTTACGCATAGTGTCCAACACTTGATCTTTTGTTTCCATAATATTACTTTTTATTAGAGGTCAATTAATTAGTGAAATTTCGCAATACAGAAGGTCTTTCACTCCCTACAGCATGATAAAATATGGGGCGGGGAAATGCATACCTGCCAAAGGAATATGGCTCTCGCGCGACAATTGCAGATATGCCTTGCGCAACTCCGAAGCCTGGCTGGGGTCGAAATCAAAGAAAGCCAAAAACTCAGGATGCTCCACCTGCAATGCCACGGCGTGGATCATATCGCCTACAATAATAATGCTGCCTAAGTCATACATCGTATGGCCGGGCGTATGGCCGGGGGCGGCAATGGCCTTCACACCAGGCAGTCCCACCTCGTCGGTAAACACATCAATTCGGCCCTCATAGCTCTTCAGCACCACAGGCACCATACTCTCGCCTTTGCTCAGTGCTCCGGTAGTCCAAGCATCATATTCCGCTTTCGAGATATGCAGTGTAGCATTGCCGAACACAGCCTTGGCGCTATCGCCCTGCACCAGTCCGCCAATATGGTCGTAATGCAGATGAGTGAAGCAGATATCCGTAATCTGATCTGCCGACACGCCCACCGAGTCGAGGTTGTGCATCAGTGCGCCACCTACTCCTGCGTCAAACAATATGTTGCGGCCCTGGCCACAAAGCAGAAACACATTCATAGAGGCTTCGGCTCCACCTTCGGGCAGAAGTTTGGCCAACAATGTGTCGTTTAACCCCTCAAACAACTTGGCCGGCATCACCTGGGGGGCATCCTGCAAAGCATACAGGGCATCGTAGCCCTCCGGACAAAACTGGCCAATAGTAGTGTCTGCCACCACCTTGGCGGCCTCCTCGGTCTTATTGCTGTGGCAAGCCGTTAGGGCAGCCATTGCCAGAAACAGACCTTTTTTCCATTTCGATAAAAACATTTTATTTGAATTTAAAATTAATAATCACTATAAGTCCTACAACCTCACTTAATTCCCATTAATTGGTTGGACAGTCTTACGCAGCAGCTCAATGTCAAGCATCTGATACTGCATATTGTTCTGCTTAGCAAAGAGAGCTTTGTTATTATTATAGTTATCCTCGTTGTGGGTCTGCGACTTCAAGAAAATCGTATGCGACACGGCATGTTTCAACTCGTCCAAGGTCATCGTACCCTCGGCCCAACGCTGCTGGTCCTGAGCCGACAAATACTTCATATACTTCTTGTTCATTGCCTCCGAGATCCTGGCTTTTCCCTTAGCGTCGGGGTGAGCTGCCATCGACTCCTCGTAGTTCTTCGTCAGAGCCGGAAAATTCACCCACGATGTCATTGTGGCCTCCAATAGTTTCAGATTCTTGCGTTTACTGTCAGTATAGTAGCCCAGATAAGCGTGACAGGGCTCCACAAAAATCACCGGTTTCAACCCAATTTTTCGCATAATCGAAGCAAAGAACACACAAGCGTCAATACAGTTAGCCTGCCGAGAATGATAAACCTCGTCAAAAAAGCGGATGTGCTGCACATTCGACCGTGTTGTCGGCGTTGATGTACACGAAATTGACGCATAGGTGATGCCGCGTTCCAACGCATAATACCAAATTGCTTCCACTTGGTCGTCCACCGTGGCAGCATTCTTCTGGTATCCCGTTATCGTCGATACCACACCTTGGGTGGTTATCTCCGACACTATCGAATCCACATAGGGATGATCCTCGTTCACATACCCAGCAAACAACCAGCGGAAATCATGGTTGCGGCCGTCCTTGTCGCGCACACTCAGCGGGCACTCGTTTGCCGAGCGGTAATTCACTTTTATGTTCTTCACATCCACCTCCTCGTCGTTGATATAGCAGGTAAATGTAAGGTCCAGGGTTCCCTGCTGCCTCGTTCTGTACAAATTGGCATACTTCCATTTCAGTGACGGATAAAAAGTATATCTCATTCCCTTTATCGGCAGCACTTCCTGCATAATGGTCACATAGTTGAGATTAGAAGAATCTATTGTCACACGCAGCACAGCGTTAGACACAGGGGCTGTCACCTCTATGGTAAACAAGGCATTGGTGTCGCTGAAAAACCACGACTGGTCGCTCAAACTCGCCACCCCCATCACCAGCGATGGGTACAGCTGGTTTTCCAAAATATCGTTATACCTGGCCTCAAAGCGCACTTGAGCAGGGTCGTAGGTGCGTGGCTTGGGAGCACAACTTGCCACCAGCACCGCCAATGCCATCAGCAACATCCATTTACGCATAATTTCTATCGGTTTACTGGTTCAACAATCAACCCAAAATTCCGCTCACAAGCACCACTACCAGCGCAATGGGCGCCACATAACGGGCCAAAAAGCGGAAGAGTTGGTAATAACCTATCGACACAGTGCCGTGGTTCGACAGTTCGTCTTTTATATCGTCTTCTTTCATAAACCAGCCGAAGAAGATAATTGTGCCCAATGCCGACAACGGGGGCAGATAAATGCTGTTCAGCTTATCCACAAAGTCAAACAATGTGTTGCCCGCAATCTTCACATGCGACAACGGTCCTATCGACAGGGAAAACAGCACACCGAACAATGTGGTCAACGCAAAGAACACCACGGCTCCCCACGTACGTTTCATGCCTGTATGAGCCTGTATTGTGGCTGTCAGAGCTTCCAGCAGCGATATAGCGCTTGTCAGCGCAGCTACCATCAGCAGCACAAAGAAAATCGACGAGAACACCACACCGGCTCCGCCCATAGTGTTGAACACATTGGGCAGCACACAATACACCAATCCGGGACCACCAGCGGGGTCGAAACCGCAGCTGAACACTGCGGGGAAGATGGCCACACCAGCCAGGATGGCTATCAGCGTATCGCTGGCCGTAATCCACATTGCAGTCTTAAACAGACGGTCGTCGGTGGGAATATATGATCCATACACTATCATAACGCCCATGCCTACCGACAGCGAGAACAGTGCTTGGCCCAAAGCGGCCAAGATTCCCTCGCCTGTCAGCAAGGAGAAATCGGGCTTGAATAGGTACTTCACACCTTCAATGGCGCCCGGCAAGGTCAGACTACGCACACACAGCACCAACACCAGTACTACCAGCACCGGCATAAGCACCTTGCTCACATTCTCAATACCTTTCTGCACTCCACCTAAAATAATCACCAAACCTAGTAGTGAGAACACCACCAGAAATACAATCGGGCGCAGCCCCGAAGTCGAGAACGTGCTGAAATGATCCGAAATTCTGCCTGCATCAGTGCCCAATGAGGCCAAAGTGCCGGTCAGCGAATCCCAAATATAGTTAGTAGTCCAACCCGACAGCACCAGATACTGCGACAAGATAAAGAAACTCGTCACCAAACCCATCAGGCCCACTAGACCCCAGGCCTTATGCTTCGGCGCCAGGTGGTGGAAAGCCTTTATGGGTGTATGCTGAGTTCTACGGCCTATCACCAACTCGCTCATCATCAGCACTGAGCCTAGCAAAAAAACAAAACAGAGATAAACCAAGATAAATGCGCCGCCACCATACTTTCCACAAATATAGGGGAAACGCCAGATGTTGCCCAGACCCACGGCTGAGCCTACGGCCGCCATTATAGCGCCCAAGCTAGATGAGAATGATTTTTGTTCTGCCATTTTCGACAAATTTCTATAAGGTTAATATATATAAATTCTTATATTTCAGCCCCGAACCCCACAACCCTCACAACGGCTATAAAATGCAAAGATACGAATTTTTTAGTTATGAATTAAGAGTTTTTTTCTAGCGCACAACTATCCCTTGTTCTTCCTAGGCTTTCGGGGTTCCATTTCCTACCACAGCAACACCGTTTTCGCTTCCAAAAGAAAAGGGTGCCCATGTCGGACACCCTTTCCATATCATTACTGAGCCTCAATTAGATGCGGCCAGGATAAATCTTCAGAGCCTCTTCAAGGCACTTCAGTGCACGCTTCAGATCGTCGATGCACAAGCAGTAAGTGATACGAGCCTGACGTTTGCCGTCCTCAGGGTTCACATAGAAACCGGTGGCAGGAGCCATCATCACGGTCTCGCCATTGTAGCTGAAATCGGTCAGCAGCCACTGGCAGAACTTGTCGGAGTCGTCAATCGGGAACTCAGCCACAGTGTAGAAAGCACCTTTAGGAGTGGGGCAGAAAACACCGGGAATCTTGTTCAGGCCTTCGATCAACACATTGCGACGAGCCACATATTCTTCGCTTACAGCGTCGAAATACTCCTTGGGAGTGTCGATAGCTGCCTCGCTGAAAATCTGGCCGAAGCTAGGAGGAGACAAACGAGCCATAGCCATGCGCATAGCGGCGGTGATAACCTCCTTGTTGTGAGAGATCAAAGTACCGATACGAGCGCCGCAAGCACTGTAACGTTTAGAAACGGAGTCGAGCAGAATCACATTCTGCTCAATACCCTCAAGCTGCATCACGCTGAAATGCTCGTTGCCATCGTAGCAGAACTCACGATAAACCTCGTCAGCAAACAGGAAGAGGTCGTGTTTCTTCACGATTTCGGCCACCTTCATCAGCTCCTCTTTGGTGTAGAGGTAACCGGTGGGGTTGTTGGGGTTGCAAATCATGATAGCACGAGTCTTGGGGGTGATTGCCTTCTCAAATTCCTCAATGGGAGGCAGAGCAAAACCGTCCTTAATCGACGAAGGAATGGTCTTAATCTGGCTGTCGCTGAGCATGGCAAAGGTGTTGTAGTTTGCATAGTAGGGTTCGGGAATCAGGATTTCCTCACCAGGGTTCAGGCAAACGGTGAAAGCAAACTGCAGAGCCTCGGAGCCGCCACAAGTCACGATAATCTCGTTCTCGTTGATGTTGATGTTGTTGCGCTTGTAGTACTCTACAAGTTTCTTACGATAAGAGAGGTTACCGTTGGAGGGAGCATAGGCCAATACGCCGATTTCGGTCTCTGCCAAGGTTTTCAGAGCTCCTTTGGGGGTTTCGATATCGGGCTGACCAATGTTGAGGTGAATCACTTTGGTACCGCGGGCCTTAGCTGCGTCGGCATAAGGTATAAGTTTGCGGATTGCGGACTGGGGAAGTTCCATTCCCTTTTTAGAAATGCTAGGCATATAATATCAGTTTTTTTTGTTATGAAGGAAAGTCGAAAAAATGAAAAATGAAAGACCGACGGATTCCGTCCTGTTTTCATTTTTCATTTTTTCATTACTTATTTTTCTTTTCGTTAGTTGGTCTGGGTAGGAGCCACCACGTTACCCTTAATCTTCACTACCACACGGGGTTCATTCACAGCGTTGGAGGTGATGGTGATAGTCTTGGTAAAACCGCCCTGGTTGTTGGTGTTGTAGCGCACACCAATTTCGCCGGTCTTGCCGGGCATAACGGGCTTCTGGGTCCATTTGGGGGTGGTGCAGCCACAACTTGCACGCACATTCGAGAGAATCAGGGGCTCGTCGCCGGTATTGGTGAAAATGAAAGCACAGTTGCCGTCGCCACCCTTCAGGATGGTGCCGTAGTTATGCTCTCTCTCGGCAAAGGTGATCCTCGGGCCGTGCAGAGGCTCGGTTGCGTTTTCTTTTACTTGTTCCTGAGCTTTTACTGCGCCAAACGACACAATGGCGAAGATGCATAATAAAAACAGTTTCTTCATGATATAAAATGTTTTCAGTTGATTTTTTCTATTTTGTACTCGATGCTTGCAAATTATTGTAATTTCTTACAACCTTTATTAACCCATAATTATTATTTTTATTGTGCGGCACCCTATATTTTTTTTAAATAAAATAATGGCTCGCCCAACTTTTCACTCTCAATTCCTCACACCCACCATTCCTGATAAAGCGGCGATGGCTTTCTGAATGCTGTCAATATCGTCTATCACCAGAGTCAGGCGTTCTTTTGTTTCGCGCAAGTGAACCACATCCTGGTGCCCTTGGGCGTAGAATATCATGCGTTGGAAGTTAATCGAGCGATAAAACGGATTCTCCCTATTTGCCGAGAAGTAGCACACCAGCTTGTTCTGCTTCATCACCAGCTTCTCTATGCCGAACTCCTTGGCCATCTGCCGCATCGTGATGGTCCGAATAAGTTCCTCTGTGGCCTTGGGTATGGGGCCGAATCTGTCTGTCAGGCGTTCCCTATAGCGCTGCAGCTCCTCTTCGGTTGATAGGTTGTTGAGTTCCTTGTACAACAGCAGCCTTTCGCTCACTGATGCCACATACTGGTCGGGCAGCAGCACTTCCAGATCGGTCTCAATCACGCATTCCTTCACATATTCCTTCTTTTCCTCCATCTCCTGCTCAAACAGCTCGCGGAATTCCGTTTCCTTCAGTTCTTCTATTGCCTCATTCAGTATCTTATGGTACATGTCATAGCCAATGTCGCTGATAAAGCCGCTCTGCTCGGCGCCCAGTATATTGCCGGCGCCACGTATGTCCAGATCGCGCATGGCGATATTTAGTCCGCTACCTATGGTGCTGAATTCCTCAATGGCTTTCAGTCGCTTTTCTGCCTCGTCGGTCAGCACACTGTAGGCCGGTATCAGCAGATAGCAGAAAGCCTTCTTGTTGCTTCTGCCCACCCTGCCGCGCATTTGGTGCAGGTCGCTCAAGCCAAAATGATGAGCGTTGTTGATTATCATTGTGTTGGCGTTGGGTATGTCCAATCCATTCTCAATCAGCGACGTTGCCACCAGTATGTCCAGCTCGCCTTCTAAAAAGAGCATCATCGTCCGTTCCACTTCCTTGCCGTCCATCTGTCCATGGGCTATACCCACACGGGCGTCGGGCAGCAGGCGACTCACCAGTCCGGCCATTTCGGGCAGGTTCTCCACCCTGTTGCTTATAAAGAAAGCCTGGCCGCCGCGAGAGAGCTCAAAACGGAAGGCATCACGTATCGTCTCTTCATCAAAGGTGCAGATCTCGGTCTGAATCGGTTGTCGGTTAGCTGGGGCGGTGCGTATCACACTCAGGTCGCGGGCGCCCATCAGCGAGAATTGCAGTGTGCGAGGTATCGGTGTCGCCGTCAGTGTCAAACAGTCCACATCCACTTTCATCTGGCGGAGCTTCTCTTTGGCTGCCACGCCGAATTTCTGTTCCTCGTCTATAATCAGCAATCCTAGATCTTTAAATTTCAAATTCTTGTTAGTTATGGCGTGCGTGCCTATCAGTATGTCTATCTTGCCTTCTTCCACCCGCTTATAAATGGCGTTTTTCTCCTTGGTGGTACGGAAACGGTTCAGGTAGTCGATGTTTACGGGCATTCCTTTCAGTCGCTCACAAAATGTGTTGTAGTGCTGAAAGGCCAGAATGGTATTGGGCACCAGCACAGCCACCTGTTTTGAGTCGCACACGGCCTTGAAGGCGGCGCGTATAGCCACCTCGGTCTTGCCAAAACCCACATCGCCGCACACCAGTCTGTCCATCGGGGCCGACTCCTCCATGTCGTGCTTCACATCCTGCGTAGCTTTCAGCTGGTCGGGGGTATCTTCGTAGAAGAACGAGGCTTCCAACTGCTCCTGCAGGTAACTGTCGGCACTGTAGGCAAAACCTTTCGAGGCCTTGCGCTTGGCATACAGGGCTATCAGGTCCTTGGCTATGTCCTTCACCTGCTTCTTGGTCTTCTGCTTCAGCACCTGCCAGGTGTTGCTACCCAAGCGGTTCAGTGTGGGTGCCGAACCTTCCTTGCCCACATACCGACTTATTTTGTGCAGACTGTGTATGCTTATATACAGCGTGTCGTTGTTCTTATATATCAGGCGTATAACCTCCTGAGTGCGCCCATTGTTGTCTATCTTCTCCAACCCGCTGAAACGCCCCACGCCATAGTCTATGTGCGTCACAAAATCGCCGGGTTTGAGTTCAAACAGCTCTTTTAGCGTCAGTGCCTGATACGAGTCGCGAAGGTCTCGCACATTGTATTTGTGATAGCGTTCAAAGATCTCGTGGTCGGTAAAGCACAGCAGGCGTTCGCTGTGGTCGATAAAACCATGGTTTATCTGGCAGGGCACAAACACTATGCCCTCAAACGGATTTCCATGCCCGATGCCCTTGCCCTGGGCTATGGCCAATGTGTCGGCCTCGGCAGTGGCTGTGGCAAATATCTTCTCCAGTCGGTGTTGCTGTTTCTCGTTGGCCACGGTCACCATCATGCGGTATCCCCGCTCGCTGTATTCGCACAGGGTGCTTATCAGCATGTCAAACTGCTTGTTGAAGGCGGGCTGCACCTCCGAGTTGGTCTCCACCTTTTCGGCGTTGCCAAAATAACTGCTATTGCCTGTCTCTACAATGCGGCATCCTAGCAGTCCTTTCAAAAATTCGTTGGCCGAGCAGTAATATTCTTCGTCGTGCCCTGCCTTGGCAAAGAGTGACTCAATCTTCTCGCTCAAGTGCATCAGGCCTTGCAGCCACACCACGTCGTCAGCACCAAAGTAGTTCAGCAGCGGCACCCGTTCTTCCACGGTCACCGTGTCGCTGCCCCTGCGCTCCATGTTGGGCAGTATGCTTATCTTGTCGTACTGTTTGTCCGAGAGCTGGGTCACGGGGTCAAAGGTGCGCAGCGAGTCTATCGTATCGTCAAAAAATTCTATGCGATATGGCAGGTCGTTGGCAAACGAGAACACGTCTATTATTCCTCCCCTCAGGGCAAACTGGCCGGGCTCCACCACAAAGTCAACGGGCTCGAAGCCATAGTCCTGCAGCACCTCCATCACGTGGTCCATCTCCATGGTTTCGCCTTTGGTAATGCGCAGGGTGTTGCGGGTGAGGGTGCGACTCGACGGCACTTTCTCATACAACGCTTCGGGATAGGTCACCACCACCAGTTTGCGCCCGGTGTTCAGCTGCTTTATTACTTCGCTGCGCTGCATGATGTTGGCGTTGTCGGTCTCAAACAGGTGGCCGTCATCGTCGGGTTTGGCAGCCTTGCGCGGACGCCTGTACGACGAGGGGAAGAGCAGCACACGTTTCATGTCCAGCTCGTAGCTGGTCTCGTCCAGCATCGTCTCCACATCGTTGAGCAGATAGTAGGCTTCTTCTTTGCTTGCCGCTATCAGCAGCTGGCCTCGATCACAGCACTTAAAAGTCATGGCCGCAGACACCGCAGCGGGCACCGACCCCACCATTCCATTGACATGTATCCTGTCACAACCTCTGTCCAACAACTTGCCGATTTCCTCAACAACTGTCGAATCTCTATATATATCAGTCAGCTGCATACTTCAGTACCTTTTCAAATCAGAATGCAAAGATACAAATTTTTTAGTTATTTTTCAGCTGAAAACCTTAACTTTTTTCACCTTGAAACTTTGATTCACTACAGAAAACACGAATGGAACGAAAATTTTCTGTTTGCTGGGTTTTGTTGCGGTTGGGGGAATAAACAGAAAGGGCTTGCAGGCAAGCTGCTGACGCGGTCAAAAACTTTCCACTTTCAGTTTTCCACTTTCAACTCGATTGCCGTACCCGGAACTCTACAATCTACATTCTACAATCTACACTCACTAGCTGGAGCGGACATTGCCCAACGCAAACCCCTTTTCTGTCCCTTTCCAGCATACAAGGCTGCCGATAATGCCCGATTTTGTTAAATTCTGCGTTAAAATGTCGATAATATACGATTATATGGGAAAGTTTTGCTATTTTTGCAATTTTAATTCGGTTAAATCCGCAACCGATCAAACAAAGCATTAATATGGCAGAAGAAAATAAAGGAATGTGCGCTCTAAGGAATTGGACAATACCGCAGTTCCTTTGACTTTCAGGATTTATGCCACTTTGAAAACCTCGAAGTTCGAAAAGGTGGAGAATCAGAACACATCGGAACCTTACCAAGGTTCAAAGTGCTTTAGCTATGCGGGGAAGACGTTGAGTGAGTTGTGGAATGAGTACGAGAAATAACCTTGAAACATCTTAAATATAAAAACGGCAACTATTATGAACTACGAAAAGAAAATATTATCAGCTATAAATTCCTTTTGGACCACGAAAGAGGAACAAGGCAATGTACTCGCCGGAAAACAACTTGATGCTTTCTTGGGGTTACTTACTAGTGTCGCTGTTGATGCTGGTGTGCCAAGTGAGTGTGTCTATCTAACGAACAATCACATCCCAGGGTATTATCGCGCAACCAAGGATTGGGATTTGCTCATAATATCTCCCAAGGGAAACCTCATAGCTGCCATTGAATTAAAGTCGCAGGTAGGTTCGTATGGCAACAATCTAAACAACCGCACGGAGGAATCCCTCGGATCGTCAGAAGATTTTTGGACAGCCTTTCGTGAAGGCTCTTTCCGTTGCAACCAATCACCTTGGCTCGGCTACATGATGGTAGTGGGAAAGGACGAAGATTCAGCCCATGTGGTCAAAGTTAGCGAACCGCACTATAAGGTTCGTCCAGAGTTCAAAGGTGCTTCTTATCTCGACCGCTATCAAATCCTCTGCGAGCGTCTTGTACTTGAACATAAATACAGCGCTGTAGCCTTAATAGCCACTTCGAACAAAGATCATTACGAGAGCCTTTGCGACCGAATCTCCATAGAATCTTTCATCAGTTCATTCCGCGGCCATCTTTTAGGATTAGAAAATGAGTTCAGTAAATAACACATACGGCACACGAAGCAATGGTGGTCAGCACGGAGACGTGTTTACCAAACCCTGCGTGGTTGACTACATGCTTGATATGGTGGGATATACGGCAGATAAAGATTTGTCGACGACTTCCATTATGGAGCCTTCGTGCGGTGAAGGAGAGTTCATCATTTCTATCATCGAACGCTTGGCAAAATCTGCATCTCGATTTGGCTTTGACCTCAACGAAGCGTACCACCGCAATGTAAATGCTTCTGACCTTGATGAAACAAAAGTGCTGCGATGCATAGAACGCATCAAAGAGGCTTTTCCAGAGATTAAGAACCCCAGCATCAAGATTATTGTTGAGGACTATCTGCTTACGGAACACGCACCTGCTGACATTGTCATAGGCAATCCGCCATATATCCGTTACGAGCAAATGCCTGAAGACAAACTTGTTGTTTATAAGAGTCGATTTGCCACGTTCTATTATCGTGCCGACATGTATGTATTGTTCTTCGAACATTCGCTGAAACAGCTGAAACGAGGTGGCAGGCATTGCTTCATTTGCGCCAACCGATGGATGAAGAACCAATATGGCAAAAAACTTCGTAAACTGGTGGCACGTCATTACAACCTCACCACTATCATCAACATGGAGGGTGCAGATGCTTTCGTTGAAGAAGTGCTTGCCTATCCTGCCATATCCCTAATAGAGGGTAGAACCGGCAATGACAAACTGAAATTTGCCGAAACTAAGGATGTTGAGGAACTGCGCAAGCTCAATTTTCGTGAGTTGGCAACTCCAGAAAGCGCCGATTGGAGTAGTGTGTTCAATACGGTGGAGCAAACTTCTGCTTTCAGTTTGATCGAGGATCAAGGTTTCAGGATTGGCATCGGTGTCGCAACAGGTGCCGACAGTATCTTCATCTCCAATAACATCAAAGGGCAGGTTGAGGACGAGTTGCTGATACCAGCTCTCAACGCGCGCGACCTACAAGGCGATACGATGCAATGGGGTGGCCGCTATCTTCTTAATCCTTACGATAACAATGGTCGCTTGATTCCTTTGGATGCCTACCCTAAGGCAAAGAGGTACTTCGAATCGCATCGCGAACGATTGTCCAGTCGCCATAAAGCATCGAAGAATCCTGCAGCTTGGTATGGTACAATTGACAAGATTACACCCCCACTCCAGCAACAACCGAAGATACTCCTGCCTGATATTTCGGGCAATACCTATGTGTTTGTTGATGAGGGAAAGTACTACCCTCAGCATAATATTTACTACATTACAGGAGGAACAAAGGAACAACTGCAACTGCTTGCCGCCCTATTGATGTCCGACTTTGTGCGCACGCAGTTGGACAACGTAACGAACAAGATGAATGGAGGATATGCTCGTTGGCAAAGCCAGCATTTGCGTAAACTTCATATTCCCAACGTATCGGAAATAAGCACATCCCTCGCATCGGCTCTCCTCGATTGTTACCAAAAGAAGAACATAGCCGGCATCAATTACTATACACAAGAAATCATAGAACAAGAGACTGCAAGACCTGCCAAGAGAAGTGTTCCTGTACGCAGCAGACAATTAACACTTGATTTTGACTTTGCATAAAATACACAGTTTATAAGACCATAAACAACATTAGGTTGGCTCAAAGAGAAAATGGTTACCTTCCTGAGCGTAGCGAGTAAAGTACGCTAACTACTCGATATTTGTAAGCCTTTTTCGAAATATTGTAACGCTACGGCCTGGCATTCCTTGGGTGCATTGCCGTTCTGCTTGGCAGTTCAATCCCTTCGGAACAGATGAGATTCAAAAATGGCGAACGCCGACAAAAACTGGGTTCCAGCAGGTTGAGGATGCTGGCGGGGTGCGGGGTGGTAACAGTAACAGTTGTAACAGTTATTTGAAATCGAAAAATAAGGGAGAATATACTATATATAATATAATTAATTATATTATATAATTCTGTTGGGATTTTTTTCAATCAACTGTTATCTGTTACAACTGTTACCTGTTACTGGGATGGGCAGCTCCATATCAGCTCCACATCAGCTCCACTTTTGCTTCGCTCAGGGGGTGGGAGGCGACTTTGGAAGCGTCGGTAGAACTAAGCCAACTCGTTGACGGAATTAAATCAGACCAGCATGGAAGGCTGCACTTTACGCAAGGGAACGATGAAAGTGAAAAGTTGGCTGCCGCACCCGGAACTCTACAATCTTTTGATTCACTACAGAAAACACGAATGGAACGAAAATTTTTTGTTAGCTGGGTTTTGTTACGGTAGGAGGAATTAGCAGAAAGGGCTTGCAAGCAAGCCGCTGACTCGGTCAAAAACTTTCCACTTTCAATTTTCCACTTTCAACTCGAATGAGCTTGGAACAAGCTCTAACGTAGCGTTCTTTGCTCTCTGTTAGGAATATCTTATTCCCTTTGCGTTTTTATTTTTTAGACGCAAAGGGCAAAGGGAGGAAAGGTCTTTTTTTCGGTTGCCAAGAGCGCAACGATTGTCTTGCCAGCAAGACGGCTGACTGGGGCAAATCAACAAACATTGGATCAACAAAGCAACGGCAATTGAAAGTAATTCAGCCAACTGGTTTTCGTATTTTTTTGCATCTTGCTTTTGGGGAGCATAAGTTGCACTTTTTTTCCGTACTTAGCACCCATAGCGCAAAAAGCAAAGGGATGCCGAAATGGCATCCCTTGCTGTATGATAGATAATCAGGAAAGCTGATTATTTTCTCTTGCCTTTAGTGGTGGTGTTTGGGTTTGGAACCAATGCCCAGCTACCCGTAGTTTCATTTTTGCGTTTTGCATTAAAGGCTAGGCGGACGGTGAAGTATGCGTGCATAGAGTATCCCCAATCATCTCTATCTCTGAGCTGTTGGCCAGCATGGAAGTATTTGCCGTATCCGCTGACTCCGAATTCTGTCGATTCAGCGTATTCAGGCCAAAATTGTCTCGCCTCGTGGTAATTTACAGAATAATCGCTAGCCCAGTAACATCCACCATAGCCTTGATATATATTACCCATAGTGCCAATATGCTGACCAGCTGCGGGAAGAAATGTACCCTGACTCAGTAAGGTGTTGTATTCTGCAGTTGTAATAGCGTTGGATTGAATATACATGGTTTCATATGGCTCCCCTGTCACATCAACTTCTCTCTCAATATATGATGCGTTGCCTAAAGTGATATTATTGGGATTAGTCCAACCATCGGGGAAAATGAAGAATCCATGGGTTATTTCGTCACCATTGACAACACTAACCATGAAGTGCAAGGACAATGCGTTTGGTCTGCCGTACATCAGGTAGTCCCATTCCTCGGAACTAAGTGTACGCCAACGATAGTCAAGTTCTTTGTACTGCATATAGCTTGTTCCTGGATGTAAAGTCCATCCCCAGTCTCTGAAATCACCAAGTATGGTGAAATTTTCAGCTTCGTTAACTACCCACATATCATCTTCGTCAGTTGTCATTCCGGATTTGCCAAAGCCGTTTCCATCAACGCTGCGAGCAAAAAAGTCATAAACATTATTTGTATTGTTGCTGATAAATCCTTGGGTTTCTGCGTTTCGCCAAGTGTCATTGTTGCACAACAGGTTGCCTTTTGCGAAATCAACCTGCAGGGTAGGTGATACGGAGTAGAAGTCGGGACTTGGGGGTTCGGGAGTGGCTGTCCAATGCTCTCTAGCGGGGGTTATGTGAGTTAAATCAATTGTATGAACCTGACTGCGGCTGATCGTGATGGATTGGGTGCTTTTAACCTCAAGGTATTTGCCTTCAGATTCGGTGGTGTAGAATTGGAATGCCAAAGTGGTGTAGTTGGCAGCAGGAAGATAGATATAGATGTACTCGTTGTCGTCACCATTGAGGCTGATGGAGTTTTCAAAGTTCATGGTGATTTCATCGGGGCCATCTACGGGGTGCAGATATTGTTGCTCAGTTCCACCATTCCGAATGTCGAAGATACCAGAAATCTGCTGGTTTGCCCAAACCATAACCTTGGTAACATCAACGTGTAAGTCAGTAGATGCATATTTGGGCATCTTGATGCGCAAAATGCCGCAGAGGTTTTTAAATGCCAATTCAGATTCTCCGCTACTAGCCGTGGCATACATGGGGTACTTGATGACATTGTGGTTTTTGTAGTTCTGGATGGAAGGAATCTGAATCTGAGCCTGATGGTGGAAGTATTCGGCAGGATAGCCAGCATTTACGGCTTCACCATGCAGAGCGGAGCAGTCCCCCTGTCCTTCCAAGTGAAAAACGGCATTGTCTGTGTTGTTGTCATCAGTGATAAAAGTGAAGGCCATGCCATCTGATGCTCTGAAAATGGTAATTTCATCGCCTCTCTCCCATACTACGGGGTGCGATACATTGAAATTATCCAAACGCTCCACGCTGGTCTTAGCGGTAGCACGCTCAATGGTAGCAGTATATTTGATTTCGGACTGGTCTTTCTGACACGAGGTCATGCCCAAGGCAAGCAGGGTTGCTGCTGCGAAAAATAAAAAAACTTTCTTCATTATGTCGGATTGTTTGGGGTTAATTATTGTTGGCCACCACCCATGAGTTGATGGTTAAAGTAGCTACCGTCATAACTAGTACCTTCGGTGACATTCTCCATTGAGAAAGGATGGTTGTGGATGATGTTGCCGGATCCGGCGAATCCTTGTTCAACTTTAAACTCCACAGAGCGGACCACGGGTTCCTGGTAGGCCTGTTTTTGGGGTGTTAAGTTCTTCATTTCTTTTCTGTTCTTGTTTTTGTTAGTTTTGTTATTAATTTATTTTAATTTCTTAATTCGAGGGCCATACGTTTACCACCAGTCGTTGGGGCCAGTGTCGGTAAAAATAAGTTGGCCCACAGGCCGGGAGGCATAGCTTAGGCTAAAAGACTAGCATGCCTCCGTGTTGCCATAGGGCCGTAAAAACGATGAACAAATTGTAACAAAACATCCTCGCTGCATCCCATTTCTGGGCGCAAGGAGGATGTTTTTTGAGCAAAAAACGCTAATTTTACCTCTACACAGGCAGCGGTCTGTTTTATAGGGGGGGGGTGAAAATCAGCAAGTTATGCATTAGTGTACGTGTTGATCTATTATCGAAATTTTTTGCAAAGATACACATTTTTTTCGATTCAATCAATATTTATGTAAAAAAAAGTTAACACATAGGCATTTTTTTTCGCCCAATGGGGTTAGCGAGTGGAAAGCTGAAAGTGAAAAGTGGAAAGTTTGCTGCCGCACCCGGCAACTTTCAACTTTCAGTTTTCCACTTTCAACTTTCCACTCGAATAAGCTTTCAGTTTTCCACTTTCAACTCGATCGCCGCCCCCGGAACTCTACAATCTACAATCTTCGGCGCAGAAGGTGGCAACATACACGCATGATATTTTTAAAAGAAAACCTGTTGGCAGCCCTGCTTTGAGGCAGGGCGGAAGCTGGCGTTGCGCTTGCCGTGCGGGAAAGCACCCTTGCGGGATGCTCTCCCACCCGCCAACCCCACCACCAGCGGCAAGCCTTTGGTGGCTTGCCTGCCATCAGCGAAAACTTTCGAAAATATCGCTCCCTTCGGTCGCAAAAATGAAATACGATTTGACGATCAATGCCTTGCGCCAAATGTAGGAAAGAAGTCATTCTTGTTTTTGCTCACGATAGTGAGCGATATTTTTGCGACCGA
>JAKSMO010000020.1 GCA_024400545.1 Bacteroidales bacterium
TTAAATCACTTTAGCTTTTCTGTCGCTTTTTTAGCCTTCGTACGCACAGCCTTGATTTTCTTTTTGTTTCGTTTTTCTTGTATCAAGACAAGAAAAATGAAATAGGGTCATAGGGGCAACGCCCCTAAAACAAAAGATACGATGATACGATGATACGATTAAACGATTAGCGGCTCCCGCCCCCACAATCCACAATTCACAAATCACAAATCACAAAAAACAAAAAAAGCAGCTCCAAAAGAACTGCTCAATTTTTTTTGCGGAGAGGGAGGGATTCGAACCCCCGGACCCTCGCAGGTCAGCGGTTTTCAAGACCGTCGCAATCGACCACTCTGCCACCTCTCCAGTTGATTGTGAATGACTTGCGCCATTGCCACTCAACTTATATGTTTTGCAAAGATACGAACTTTTTTTGAATTTCCAACATTTTTTTCACCCCAGCCGTTTTTTTCCGACCAGCGAAGCGAAAGAAAGAGCACCGGATAACCGCAATGCCTTCACCCCTCCCTCCGGCCAGCGGAGCAAAGCAAGCGCCTTTTGACGAGCCCAAAAAATTGTTAATGCGGCAGCCCTCTTGCATCATAAATATCATTATATAAAAAAAAAATAGTACTTTTGCATTTTTGTATTTGAACACTCCCTAACTATGGTCCTTACAGACATCTACACCCAAGCCTCCATCGTGAAGGAACTTGCCGATAAGATAGCCCGCGGCAGCAACCGACTCCATGTGTCGGGACTGGTAGGCTCCATGCCTGCCATCGTAGCCTCGGCCGTCGCCAGCAACATGCCCGACTGCAACCAGCTGTTTATCGCCAACAACAAAGAGGAAGCCTATTACCTCCTCAACGATATCGAAACCCTCCTCGACGAAACCGAGGCCGAACTCGAACAAAAGCGGGCGCTCCTCTTCCCCTCCTCTTACCGCAACCCCCGAAAAAACCGCCTCGTCGACGACGATGGCGCCGACCTTTTCGAAACCGACAATGCCAACATCATGCAGCGGAGCGAAGTAGTCAAACAGCTTGCCGCCGGCAAACCCCTCATGATTGTCACCTACCCCGAGGCCCTGTACGAAAAAGTCGTCTCCAGCCGCACCCTCACCCGCAACACCCTGCGCATCGCGCGCGGCGCACACATGTCCATGGACCATATTCTCGAAGTGCTGCAAGGCTACGGCTTCGAACGCGAAGACTTTGTCGTCGAGCCGGGCCAATTTGCCCTCCGCGGCGGCATCATCGATGTCTTTTCTTACGCCAACGACAACCCCTACCGCATCGAATTCTTCGACGACGAGGTCGACTCCCTCCGCACCTTCGACCCCGTCACCCAGCTCTCCATCAAGCAGTACGACCAAATCAGCATCCTCCCCAACATGCAGCGCCGCGCTGCCGACACCGTCACCATCGAAGAAAAAGTGTCGCTGCTCAAATACTTCGGCTCCAACGACCTAGTGTGGGTTCAAGGCCTCATGCTGGTGAGCGAAACCATCGAAACCCTCTTTGCCAAAGCCGCCAAGGATGCCGCCCACTACTCCTCGGCCAACGAATTCCTATCGGCCATGCTCAACTGCCGCATCATCGAGCTGGGCAACAGCGTTTATTTCACCAAAACCGAAAAACTGGTTTGCGATGCCGCCGTCCAGCCCGCCTTCAACAAGCAGTTCGATATGCTCATCAACACCCTCAACGAGTATCGCGAACGGCGCTACCGCATCATGATCACCGTGGCCAACGAGCAGCAGCAGCACCGCCTGGAGAAGGTTTTTTCCAGTGCCCAGTCGCAAGTTGACATTATCGCCATCGCCATGGGCAAGGGCATCGGCCAAAATCCCGTCCCCTCGAATGTGGAATTTCTGCAAGTGTCGCTCCGCAACGGCTTCATCGACCACCAGGAGCACCTCGTCTGCTTCACCGACCACGAGATTTTCGAACGCTACCACAAATACACCGTTCGCGACCTCCGCGACAACCACCAGGCCCTCACCCTAAAAGAACTCTTCGAGCTCAAGCCCGGCGATTTCGTCACCCATATCGACTATGGCGTCGGCCGTTTCAGCGGACTCGAAAAAATCACCAACAACGGCCACACCCAGGAGGTCATCCGCCTCAACTACAAAAACAACGACACCCTGTATATCAGCATCCACGGCCTCCACAAAATCAGCCGCTATGTAGGCAAGGAGGGCACCGCACCCACACTCAACCGCCTCGGCTCCAACACCTGGCAGGTGCTCAAGCAAAAAACCAAGAAACAGGTCAAAGACATCGCCAAAGACCTCATTGCCCTCTACGCCAAACGCAAAGCCTCGCAAGGCTTCGCCTACAGCGCCGACAGCTATCTGCAAGAGCAGCTCGAAGCCTCCTTCTTCTACGAAGACACCCCCGACCAGCTCAAAGCCACCCAAGATGTCAAGCGCGACATGGAGGGGCGCTCACCCATGGACCGCCTCGTGTGCGGCGATGTGGGCTTCGGCAAAACCGAGGTGGCCATCCGCGCCGCCTTCAAAGCCGTGTGCGACTCCAAGCAGGTGGCCGTGCTCGTACCCAACACCATCCTGGCCTTCCAGCATTTCAACACCTTCAGCGAACGCCTCAAAGGACTCCCCGTCAACATCGACTACCTCAACCGCTTCCGCACCACCAAAGAGAAAAACGCCATCTACAAAAAGGTCGAAGAGGGCAAGCTCGACATACTCATCGGCACCCACGCCATCACCAACAAGAACCTCAAGTTCAAAGACCTGGGGCTCCTCATCATCGACGAGGAGCAGAAGTTCGGCGTCGCCGCCAAAGAAAAACTCCGCCAGATGAAGGTGAATGTCGACTGCCTCACCCTCACCGCCACCCCCATACCGCGCACCCTCCAATTCTCGCTCATGGGCGCCCGCGACCTCAGCGTCATCCGCACCGCACCCCCCAACCGGCAGCCCATCCAAACCGAGTTGTGCAACTTCGACGAAGAGGTTATCCGCGATGCCGTCCGCTACGAACTCTCCCGCGGCGGCCAGGTGTTCTTCGTCAGCAACCGCGTAGAAAACCTGCCCGAAATGGCCGGACTCGTCTCGCGCCTCGTGCCCGATGCCCGCGTGGCCATGGCCCACGGCCAGATGGACGGCAAGGAGGTGGAGCGCACCATGCTCTCCTTCCTCGAAGGCGATATCGACATCCTGGTGGCCACCTCGCTCATCGAAAACGGACTCGATATCCCCAACGCCAACACCATCATCATCAACAACGCCCACCAAATCGGCCTCAGCGACCTCCACCAGATGCGCGGCCGCGTCGGCCGCAGCAACAAAAAAGCCTTCTGCTACCTGCTCATCCCCTCCTACAGCATGCTCACCGACGAGGCGCAGAAACGCCTCCGGGCCATCGAAGAATTCTCCACCATCGGCAGCGGACTCAACATCGCCATGCGCGACCTCGACATCCGGGGTGCCGGCAACATCCTCGGTGCCGAACAAAGCGGCTTTATCAGCGACATCGGCTACGACATGTACCACAAAATCCTCAACGAAGCCATCGAAGAACTGAAAGAAACCGAATTCAAAGACCTCTTCCAGCAGGAAATCGAAGAAAAGCAAGAGTATGTAAAAGAGTGCGTTATCGAAACCGACCTCGAAGTGCTGCTGCCCGACGACTATGTGTCCAGCGTAAGCGAGCGCCTGCTCCTCTACAAAGAGCTCAACGACCTCAACACCGAGGAGGAACTCGACCGCTACCGCCACCGGCTCATCGACCGCTTCGGCCCCATACCGCGCCCCACCGAAGAGCTTATCCAAACCATCACCATGCGCAAGATGGCCAAAGACTTCGGCATCGAAAAACTGGTCATGAAAGGGGGGCGGATGGTGTGTCATTTTTCCGCCAACCAGGAGAACCCCTTCTACAAGTCGCCCAACTTCTTCCGCATGCTCCGTTATGCCCAAGCCAACGAAACCACCATGCACCTGAAAGAAACCGCCGAGCGCCTCACCCTAGTAGTCGACAACGTGCGCAGCATCCAATCCGCCATCGCCCGCGTCCACGAAATGGTAACCCCACCCCAAAAAGCAGCACAATAAAGCGTCATCACACCCGCACACAAACAACGCTCGAACGAACCCCAAAGCAGGAATATCCGGAATGCCGTGCACTGAAAAAGTTGACTCTTTCAAACAGAGTTAATATGTTCAAGTATCACACAAAAGTAATGGAGAAGTATTACGACTTAGTGGTCAACATGTACCGTGCAGTCTGCTCGACACGTACAATTTTAACTTACTGTTGTATTGACTGATATGAGCTGAATCTGTGTAACCGGACTGGCCATTAACTGATTCAGTCAGCAAGTTATCCAATGGCTATGAATCTTATAGCGAAGCGGCTGACACAGAGTTCTTTTTGATGAATTTGCTAACTTTGTCCAGCTTGATGGGTTTTGGGGGGTACCCAAAGTGGTTCTGCCTGCCTTTTTGGGGGGGGCATCGGGCATCCTAGTTCTTCTATCTCAGCAGTGTGATGGCGCCGAATTTCTTCTGCAGGGCATCCGGTTCTGCTAAAGTGCGGTAGAGTATCAAATATACGTAGGCATCCTGCTTGCATGGGGAGCCATCTTTTGTGCCGTCCCACCATTCGGTCAGACCGTCAAATTCTGTTAAGAACATTCCCCATCTGTTGTATATTAGCACTTTGGCTTCTAGGATATTATAACATTTGGGCGCAAAGCGGTTGTTGGTTTCCAGCGAAGGTGTGAACACATTGGGCACCCAGATGGAGACATCGCCAGCGTTGCATGTTTTCACATTCACAAACAGATTTTCTATGCTGTCGGCCCCATGGATGTTTGTGAAAGAAAGTCTAGCATAAAGATTGTCCATATCAAACCGTGCGCCGTGCCATTCGAGGGGGAGTGCAAAATCGCATATTGTGGTGTCGTACGACATGCTATCGTTCTGCCACACGAAAAGGTGGTATGACTCGATGCTATCGCAGTGGTCGACAATGGTATAATGCTGAATAAGGTCACCCTCCACTGCCTCATTATAGGTGTTTCCCTCATGAAAATGTGGAAGATTTGGCTCGGCTACAGTGTCGTGAACATCAAATAGATAGGTTGGATGAACCACGATACAGGTGCTCAGCGTGTCATATTTCAGGAGATTCTCTATCGTGTCGCTGATATATTCCACATTTACCACTAGGTCATATTGCCCGGGCTCTGCAAATGCATGCCTCAATGGATTGGTCTCGCCCAGTGGGCTGCCGTCGGCCAGCTGCCACTCGGTGCGTTCCACCCTGCCGCCGGGCTCCACCACGGCAATTTCCACAGAGTCGCCAACACACGACTGGGTGCAATCCTCTGTGTATTCGCCATTTACATGAAGTATGGGTTCTGTTAGGTTCTTTGCTGCAATACCAACCGTATAGCCGTAGCTATCTCTAACCCCGGTGCCATAGGTGTAGGCAATAAATCCCTCTTGCGAATAGTCGATAATCGTATGCTTGCCCGAATTAATCGACATCTGGGCATATCCATAGTCACTGTTGTTAGGCAGGGGTGAAAAATCGTTGGCGTGAGATACTCCGTCGATAGTGATGCTGCTTGCCGACGACATTTTGGCAACCACTGTAAGGTAATGATGTATGATATGTCCCTCAGTTACAGTGGGGAAGGAGATCCGCTCAATGGCTTGTTCCAAGGGTGGGATGGTGGTCATGGATGGGTCGCCATAGAAGACTGCGTTGCGGCTGGCGAAATAGACATACGTCATGGCGGGCTTGCTTGTTACGATTTCATCCACAGCCGAGGGGGCGCTCATTTTGTATTCCCAAGTCTGACCGCTGTTCAGCACGGTTTGCAGGGAGTCGTTGATTCTGACCTCGCAGTTGTTTTCCTTGGATGTGATGCGCACATAGTCGCACAATGAAGTATTTGAGCCTACAACCACGAAATGCTTGCCCCAGTAGCAGGTGGGGGTTGCTTGTTCTACCACATGGTCACAGGAAAATAATCTGGAACCGTCAGGAACATACACACATGAGTTGCCATTGAACACGGCAATCCGCTTGCCGTCGCGAGCGTGGATTCGTGTGCCGGAGAGGTCGTCAAGATCAATGCCTCGTATCTGGCACATCTGGCCTGCCTTTGGAATAGTGAGCGTATAGCTTTGGCCATCCTCAAACCCTTCAGCATTGCCCAACATATTGATGTCCACCACAGTGCTATCCAATACGGCTACGATGGCAAACTCGCTGCTGTAGCGGTCCGGCGGATAGGTCTGCACCATATAATCGTCACGCAACAAGCGGGTTGGCAATATATAGGTGAAGTCCATGCTAGGATTGCCTCGGGTCATTGCATACAGCGAAATGTCGGCTGTGCTGGTCACGTGGATGCCCTTGTTCACCATCACGCCAGACGATGTGGTGTGGGCCTCGCTCAGCGGCACCCACAGTCGGCAAATGGTGTTAGGCGACACATTGACGGTGCTGGACCACGAGGTGTTGGGGTTGGTGGCGGTCATGGAGCAAGAGATGGATGATGTGGCAAAAAGGCAGTACGACAAATCGCCCATGGCTGAGTCCTCGGCATCCATAAAGGCCACCCAGAAGTCGTCGCCTGTAGTATTTCTGACCTGGGCGAATGCGCTTGATGCCATCAGAGTTAGAATAGTGCACAAACATAATATTCTTTTCATAAGTAGACGATCTCTTTAATTAAACCATTAATCCGCGTGCATAAAATGCGATATTGCGTATTTTCCTTATATAAGTGTCAAAAGTGCCGATTTCGTCACCCCCGATGTAAATATAATTAACATTCTATATTTGACAATTATATTGGAATCAGTCGTTTGGATATTTTTTTCAAATGTCATATTTAACATTCTGCCCTTGGCTATCTGATGACGCATTAGCTCAGTTGCCGAACCTAGTTGACATTCCACTTCAGCATCAGCATAGAGGAGATTGCTGCGGCGAGAACTATCTGACGTTCAGGGGCGAGAGTGGTGTCGATCCATGCCCAGCCTTTGCCGTCGGAGTTAACAGATGCCACGAGTGTGTCGCCATCATAGATGTTGTAATAGAAGTTGGCCCGCATGAGCATCACATCGAGGCTGTTGGAATAGTTGCGACCACGGATAAGGTATTGCATATCAGTGTTCTCATGGTAAATAAAACCGCAGTCGAAATCCTCATCGCTGAAAGATGTGTTCATGGCCATTGTCCAGACCCCTTCCACGGGGTCATCAATCGTTGCGGTGTAATCCAAGCCTTTGTCCAGATTGTTGTGGTTGCCGATAACCTTCACAAACTTAGCGATATCATCAATGTTCAAATCCTGTCGTGCCTTCACCTTGATGGCCATGTCGCCCAGCAGCTGTTTGAAACGAAATTTGGCACCTCGGTTGAGCGAGACGGACATCACAACTGTCTCGTTAGTAGACGCATGGACGCGTGAGGTTTTGAAATTGCCGAAACTGATCACATGCCTTAGCCCCATATAGGCGGCTCCCGTGGCCGGCCAGAGGGAGATTGAGGAGTCTGTTGCCTCGGCCACATTGGCTGAACGAGAATAGGTTCTTGAAATTTGTGCGCTAGCAGGCATCAGCAGAACTGCTGTCAGAAGTATTGCAATAATACACTTTTTATTAATCATAATATTCATTTTCAGATTGATATAATGTGTTTGCTATGTTACTTGTTTTTGCAAAGATACATTTTTTTAGCCACATGAACAATTATTTTTTGTCGGCGGAGTGTACCAAATAAGTTTGACACTATCATGACCATAATAAAGGACCAGGAAAATCTGAATTCAACCAACAAACGCCACAGGGCTGCCCCAGTTGGCTAGTCCCCAAGGCAGAGTATTTTCGCAACATATTGTGGGTTATATTATTATCAAACAGGAATCGTGCCAAGCAACCAGCCTGACTATTTTGCCAATGTGATCGGTTAGACGGCATCTTTCACCACATTACAATGCAGCAATTGCCCTCTGCCATCGCTCTGGCTTCGTCCATTCTACGGGGATCCTACGGGGTTGCTTCGCTCTATGAGGACGGACAGACCCCGTAGAATCCCCGTAATATGAGCGGGGGTAGGGCGGATTTACTATCGCTTCAATGATAATTCGATTTACCGATTACCGGCCGCCCCATCAAATCAACAACAATCCGTTGCAGCAGATTTTTATGCATTCATGATTTTCAATACGACAACTCATTAATGCCTATCGAACTGATCATTTATTAACTTGTATAATTCCAAAATGTTCCAAATCTCGTCAACGAACGTTTTCGTTAAGCCGAGAGAAAAGACTATTTGCCAGAATCATCGGTAAGATTGCGTCTTTCACTACATTACAATACGTCAATTATATCGCAGGCAAACCCTTTGGCCAAGTCAAATATGCCCTAGATTAATTCCGCCAACGGGTGGTTACCTATAGAAATGTGTCAATGTGTCAAAGTGTCATGTGTCATTTTGCATGGTGAATGCAATAATTATACATCTCATAACAAAGAATGATTCCCCGTCCGCTTGATGAATTTAACACTTTTTTTGCGGGACAAGAAAAAAGGACCCCCGGGTGGGGGGTCCTTGACCAAAAACGTTAAATAAATGGACGACAGTTTGTCGGAATTAGCGGATGACGACTTTGATGGCAGGGCGACGGCCGATGGATACCATATATACTCCGGTATGGGGAAGGGGGTAGAAACGGCGGTCGATGCATTGGTCTTGGAAGATTATGCGGCCGGAAAGGTCGTAGATGGTGAGTTGCTGGCCTTGGGCTCCTTCAATGGCGAGGGCACCGCTGGCGGTAAGGATGCGGATGCCGTCGGCAAGAATGGCGTCGATGCCTTGGAGGAGTTCGAAGGTGGCGGTGAAGGTGGAGTCGCTGACAAGGGTGATGGTGCGGATGGATTCGGTGACGCCGTCGTTCCATTGTGCGAAGCGGTAGCCGCTCAGTGCGGTAGCTGTGAGGGTGACTTCGGTACCCTCGGCATATTGGCCGCTACCGGTAACGGTGCCCATGGTTTCGTCGGCACTGAGGACGGTGAGGGTGAAGATGCGGAGGTCTTCGGCAAAGAGGGCCTGGTATTGGGCGTCGGCCTGCACGGTGATGAGTCGCATTTGGTTGGTATCGCCATCACTCCACTGCAGGAAGTGGTAGCCGTCAAAGGGGGTGGCGGTGAGGGTGACCTGCTGGCCGTAGGGGTAGCTTCCACTGCCAGTAACGGTGCCCATGGTTTCGTCGGCAGAGGTGGCGGAGATGAGGAAGGTGTCGATGGCGAAGCTGGCGGTGAGGGTGGTGTCGCCAGATACTATCAGGGTACGGGGGTTGAGGGTGATACCATCGGTCCACATGACGAAATGGTGATGTTCGGCAGCCAAGGCAGCAAGGGTGGCAGTAGCACCAAGCATATAGCAGCCGCTACCAGTAACGGTGCCCATGGAGGTGTCGGCACTGAGTGCGCTTACGGTGTAGGTGAGTCGAACATTGATGGAGGTCCAGCCCTCGGGAAGGTCGGCACCGCAGAGTGAGGCTACCGAAAGGGTGTGGATAGCGGTGGGGTTGAGGCCGGTGATGGTGTGGCTATTGGATGCAACGGTATCGGTGATGCCGTTATAACGTACGAGCCACAAGGGACTTTCGCCAGTCCAGGTGAGAGTGACGGTGGAGTCGTTGAGGACTGTGGCAGTAAGGCTGTCGGCTATGGGTGCGGTGCTGCTGACGCAGACAACATTGAGGGCGAAACCATCGCGGACACCACTACCATCGGTATGGAAGATTACTTTAAGGAAGCCGCTTGGTGAGGTGTAGTCGATGGAGGCGTTGCCGCAATAACGATAGTCGTAGGCACCGGTTTCGCTGCTATAGAGGTAGAGGTAGTCGTAATTGTTTTCGGTTACGATGTCGCCATAGATGCGGAACGAAGAACAACCATTGGGGGAGATGAAAACGACTGTGTCGTTGCGGCTGTTGGAGTACTGACCGTTGAGGCCGCCATTGTCGGTGAGGATGGTGTTGCAAGAGGTGATGGTATCGTTGCCATCCATCACATGGAGGCCTGCAGCAACGAGGAATGGGCCGACCCAAGGACTGGTAGAACTACCGCAGACGGCGCGGAGATAGATGTCGGTAAGGCCATTGGGAATGGTGAGGGAGCAGGTGTCGGCGAGGATGCCGCTAATGAGTGTGAGGCTGTCGGTGCTGCAGCCGGATGTGCCATAACCCACTTGGAATGAATCGCCAGAGGGTGCATTCCAACTAAGGCTGGCGGTGTTTTCATTGATTGAAACAGATACGTTGCGAGGCACTTTGCATGTGGGTGCCAGGGTGACGCTGATATTGTCGAGGTAGGAATTATAAAGGTAGGAGTTGCTCATCTGCACATGGCGGAAAGCGATGTGGAGGGCGTTGGCCGGGAGGTTGGTGTCGAGACTGAAGTCGTGTTCGTAATGAGTGGCTTGGTTAATGCGAGGAAGCGACTCGATAAGGACGAAGGTGGTAGTGTCGGCGGGGTCGCTCATGACGCCGATCTGCAGCATGCCGTTGGCGGTGCTGTACTGGCGGTAGTCGAAGCTGAGCTGGAGTTGCGCTACGGGGGTGTCGAATACGGGAAGCACGGCCAGGCAGGGTTTGGTTGTTGAATAACCATGGAGCGAGAGGTAGGGGGTGGCATCCATAGCATAGGACGAGTAGGTGGTGACGAAAGCTTGAGGAGTATTAGTGCTGGTTGAGCCGCCGGTAATATGGAGACTGGGGAACTGCCAGCAGCTGGGCTGAGGATAGTTGCCATTGATAACGGTCATATAATAGCCGCTAGTGGCAGCACCTTGGACGCTGTTGAAATCCTCGGAATAGGGGAGGGCGATGGCTGCAGGACAATTGGTGCGGCAGTTGATGGTGAGCGCATCGGCAGTGTCGCTGGCAGAGCAAAGGGCTTGAACTGAGAATTGGTAGCTGGTGTTGGGGGTGAGGCCGGTAACCGTGAAGGGGGATGCATTGGCCACAAGGGTGGTGGCGGCAGCATCGCCATCGGCTGCATAGGTGACAATCCAAGCGGAGGCTGTGCCTACCTCATCCCAAGAGAGGATGATGGAATCGGAACCAGCGGCTTGGGCTGAGAGATTTTGAATGGCGCGGCAATTGGGCGCATTCTGGAGGGCGACGTTGTCGACATATATCCAGCTGTAGGTGGGTTTGGTGCCGGCAACAGGCATGTCGAGAGAGTCGATGGGGAGGTCCATGAGGGCAATATATTGGCCGGAACCAGCATAGTTGTCGAAGTATACTTCGGCATGGAGGGTGGTATTAAGATTGGCGATAGTGATGGTGTCGACGGGCACGAAGGTGGCGGTGTCGGAAGGATTGGACATAACACCTACAATCATTCGGCTGACGTAGCGTTCGGGGTAAGATGTGGAGGAACTGTAGCTTCTCATGTCGAAGCTGAGCATCAGGTTGGAAATGACGCCAGCGTATTGCGGCAGGGCAGCATAGCTATAGAACTGTGTGCCGGTGATGCTCGAAGGCTGGTAGGCATAGAAGTAGAGGCAGGTGGTTCCGTCGCCATTGGTGGAGCTATAAGGATAGGGGTATGCAGTAGAAGAGTTGGTGCCGCGATGCCAGCATTGGCTAATCTGCGAGATTGAACCTGTGTTATAGCTATTGAAGTTTTCGAGATAAGGAAGGTCGTCGGCGGTGAGGGCTACGCATGGGGTGATGAACTGGAACGTGGCTGCATTGCTGGTGTCGTCGGAACCGCAGATGGATCGGATGGTGATTGTGTACTCGGTATTAGGAGTGAGCCCGTTGAGGGTGAGGGTGTCGGAACTGACTGCCAACTCGGTGCTGCCACCGATGGAAGGGCTGAAAGTGAGCATCCATTGATGAACGGTAGGAGCTGATTGCCACGAAAGGTGGGCAGCATAGGGGGTGAGATTGCTGAGACTGATGCTGTCGGGACGCAGGCAAGGAATGATGCCGAGGGTGTCGATGCTGAGCATGATGTTGGGACGCTGATTGGAGCTAGTGCCAGTGCGGGTGGCGGCACCAGCCAGGGTGCCAGCAGTAGCATCGTTGTCGTCCTGGGTGTAGAAGGCTGAGTTGGTGGCAGAGGTGTAGGCGTACTGTTGATTCAGTGAATAGTTGGCGCCTTGGCGACATACAGCAACAAGGAGATTTTCGGTGCCATTGTAGTAGTAAGGAGTGTTGAGCACAAAGGGCTGCCAGCCGGAAAGGGTGTCGAGGGAGCCGTTGGTGCTGGAATACACGGGTGTCACTTCGGAAAGGAGCGACCAAGAGCCGACCTCGGTTTGGCTAGTGGAGCCGAGGTACATGTTGAGGCTCGTGTAAGCAAGGCCGCTACCAGCCTGCTTGTAGAACCAGAGCGTATCGATGACACCGGAAACTCCGATTTCGCTAGCGGGATAGAGTTGGAGCGAGGTGCCGTTGTTGTAGTAGCTGCAGAAAGGGGGCTGGGCAGCAGCCGCGGTACCGTTGCCCACGACTACGCGGGTGTAGCCTGTGGCAGCGGGACTATTGGGATTGGTGGCAGCGATGGCGCTGGAGAGATTCCAGGTGCAAGTGGCACTCATCTCGAGGAAGTCGCCATTAGATACGGATTGAGAGCCATAGCCGCCAGCCCACGAACCATTGACATAGTAGCACCACCAGTTGGTGCTGGAGGCTAGATTGAGAGCGTCGTCGTGGTATTCGACAAATCCAATCATGCCACCAGAGAACTGGTAAGAGAAGCGAGAGTCGTAGGTGGCAATAGAATCGATGAGATCGATGGCCACAGCGCTGCCAGACCAACGGACGCCCCAAGCGAGGGCTACCTCGTCGCTGGAATCGTCCCAGCCGACCACGATGATGGCGCTATTGGAGCCTGAGCCGCACCAGAATTGAATGTCGGAGGCGCTGAATGTCATTTTTGCGCCATTTAGCGTTTGATTGTAGATGCCTAGCTGTGCCTTGTCGGGGTCGCCATAGCGGGTGTTGTTGGTGTTTTGTGCGAAGAGGGTGCTGATGAACATCAGCGCGGTGCACAGAGTTAGGAGTTTTTTTGCCATAGTTTTGAAAACTATTACTTTTTTTTGATGTCGATGGCAACGAAATATGGGTGCCATTGGCGGGTTAAACAATAGCTTTCGGGGCAGAAAAAATACGTGGAGCAAATAGGCGCAGCAAGCCTACGACATGGATCGGCGAGCCACAACAACCATGGCCAACAGAAAGGTTGGTCTTGGCGAATATCTCCTGCTTTTTCCTCGAAAGCGTTCAATAACAATCGATTTGGCAGGTCTTCTGACTTTGCTCGCCTTTCTTCGGAGCCTTCCCACGCGACTATGGCGCCGAGCAGTGGCATTATGATGGAAGAAGGTTTGGTAAAATGAGCTTACAGCTGCGGGACAGTTCGGGAATTTCACCCGATTCCCATTTTCATGCTAATTACGCTAAATGAATATTTTTGAATGAAATACGATTATTCAGATAGCATAATGGGCAACCAAATCGAGGTGCAAAAGTACGAAGATTTTTTGAATTGACGAAATTTTCTCATCAATTCATTAAGGATGGAGAATAAAGCATAGGCTCCTCAAACAAGTTTGTTTGGTTTATCAACTATCGAGAAGAAATGGCCTGTTGGCTGGGAGGATGCTATATCCTATCGGTTGCTATTAAATATTTGGTGGGTGGAAGATAATATAATGATACTACGGAGAATATTCGTTATATCCCCCGTAGTGTCGATGAGTATGCAACGTAGGTATGTGCAGGCTACATTATCTTTGTTAGTCGCTTTACGTGTGAGCCGTTGGGGGTGGAAATGACGAGGAAATAGGTGCCTGCGGGCAAGTCGGAAGTGGAAAACTGGTGTTTTATGGCGCCATTGAGTATGTGGTGCTGGAGTTGGTGTCCGGAAACATCGTAGAGTTGGAGCGATAGCATGGGAAGTGATGAAGTGAGGGTGACATGATTGGTGGCTGGATTGGGGTAAAGCAGCATGGCCGTTGGGTCGGCTTCGGCAATGCCTTCGCTGTTGATGGTGAGATGCAGAGTGATGGTGGAGTCGCATCCATAGGATGTGGTTCCATACCAGGTGTAGGAGCCCGATGCGGTGTAGGTGTCGCCTTGCCAAGTATAGCTGTTGGAGGAGGTGGCTATGATGGTGTCGGCTGAGGAGTAGTGCACCGTGAGATGGAGGGTGATGACAGAGTCGCAGCCGGCTGCATTGGTCAAAAGGTGGGTGGCGATTGTGTCGGAGAAGGTATAGAGATTGCCATCAATCCAGCGGAGGCTGTCGCAGACTTCGTGGAAATCGGTGGCTGCGGTAGTATATCGGATGGTGAGGTTGAGGGTGACAACGGAATCGCAACCATAGATGGAAGTGAGTTGCTGTTTGGCGGTGTCGACGGAAGTGGTATAAGTAATGCCGTTAGACCAGGTGTATGTATCGCATGCCGACTGGATGTCGAGGGTGTCGTGAGAAGGATGGATGAAAAGTTGTAGTCCGATAAGGGAATCGCAGCCGACGGAGTTGATAAGCGTGTCGGCATCGATGGTAGAGGCAGTATAGGTGTTGCCATTCCAGATGAAGGAGTCGCAGGCAGAATAGGTTTCGAAATTATTGGTAGAGTACTTGAGGTGAAGATGAAGGGTGATGAGAGAGTCGCAACCAGAGTTGTTGATGAGGTGATGTGTGATGGTGTCGGACGGGAAGGTGTGAGTGGTGCCGAACCAGGTGTAGGCATCACAGGCAGTATCGTAAATGCTGGAGGAAGAAGAATGGCGCACCGTAAGATGGAGCGTGATAAGCGAGTCGCACCCTACGCTATTAACGAGATGGTGGGTAGCGGAAGTGTTGCTAAGGGTATAGAGGTTGCCATCAATCCAGCGGAGCGAATCGCATAGATTGTAGCTGTCGGTGCCAGCGGTGGAATAATGGATGGTGAGCTGGAGCGATACGGTGGAGTCGCAGCCTACGGAGTTGAGGGTGTGGTAGGTGGCAGTAGTGGAGGCTGTGTAGATGGAGTCGTGCCAAAAATAGGAGTCGCAGGTGGTGTGGGCAAGCGCGGTGGCGGAAGTGGGTAGGATGGAAAGATGGAGGACATGTAGGGTGTCGCGTCGATAACCAGGCGCAAGATGAGAATAAGTGCCTCCGGCAGAGAGTGTATCGGCGAAGAAAGTGAAGTGTTGGTCGGGACAGATATTCTGATAAATATGGAGGGTGTCGATAGGGTTGGGTACTACAACAATATCAGAATAGCCGTTAAGTATGGATAGCCTATTTTGGCCTTGCTCATCTGACAGGATGACTTGCGAAACGCTGAAGCTATGGGAGCCGAAGTCGATAGAATCTGAAGGCCGAAGCAGGGCGGAGAGAAGTGTGCCTGAGGCGCCATTGAGAGGCTGATTGCTGAGAGACACAAGAATGACACGAGTGACAGAATCGTTGACTCTGGCAGTGGTGAGATAATGGCTATTGCTGCGGGAATTAGTGGCAAAATGGTCGAGAATGTAATGGTGATGGGGGTAGATGAAGTCGAATTGAACGGCTGTGATGGGGGTATAGTTTTCGAGGGAGAACTGGACCAATGCACTATCAACACGCAACAGAGTGTCGGGTGTGATGAGGGTGAAGATATTAGGAGTGAAGCGAGTGACTGAAATCGTAACATTGAATATAGTGTGAACAGAGTCGTTGCTGTAGATCTTCATGGTGGAGGAATAGGTACCCTCGTTGTTTTGGTTATAGGCAAGGTGTAGTGGGGAAGATTGGCCAGGGGCTACGGTGATAGGGAGTGAGTCGAGAAGTGAGAAGTCGTTGTGTAGAAATAGGACTCTGGTGATGATGAGGGGAAGGGTGCCGCTGTTGACTACTTGGTAGGTGGCTCTGGCAGGACTGGTGATAGGAATACTGCCCATATCGAAAACCGAAAGGGAGCTGTCGATATCGGGTCCGTCAACAGTTACAATGCCGCTATAACTATCGGAAACAACGTTGGCAGCAGTACTGTCGGCAAGGACGGTGTTGACAAGCGGGATGGAAAAGTCGCCATGCCCGCCAAGGACGACTTCGAAACTGCATAATGCGCTATCGTTGCCAAGGAAAGGCAGGTTGGCAAGGCTGAAAGCAATAAGGGAGAGGGTGTCGGCACGAACAGTTGCCGAAGTGATATGGCCTTGGGTACGGCTGCTCTCGACCCGAAAACTGCCGGGGACATAATGAAAGTATGGCGGAAGAATTATTTGGGTCTGTAGGCCGACGATGGGGGTCATGTTGTTCATGCCGATGAAAAGACGGGCGATGCTATCGGTTTGGCCAGCGGCATTGAAAAGATGAAGCTCGTTAACGGCGTAAGGGGTAGCGGTGATGGTGATGATGCTGTCGCCAGCAGGGGCGTTGGAGTGGATAGTGGCAGTGGCAGTAAATGGACCAGGAACAGTTGGGGTGAAACGTATGGTAAAGGTGCTGGTGTTGCCAGCATAGATAGTAACATCGTGACGTGTACAGGAGAGTGTGGTATCGGAGAATGTAATATTGGAGATTACGAGCGTTCGATTGCCGGCATTGCGAATAGTAAGGTTGGCGGTGTTTTGGGTAAGGAGGGGACAACGGCCAAAATTGAGTGTGGTGTTGGCTGCAATGCGAGGCGCATAAATGGTTATGGTGCCAGAAGATGTGGAATTGGTGAGGAGGGTGCTATCGGGGGCATAGAGGGCAGCATTGCGTAGGTAGGTAGTGACCACGCCTGAGGTGTTGCCAAGTACAAGCTGAAAGGTAAGGAGGGCACCGGAGGAACCAAGGAGCGCATGGGGGGAGGCTGCTTGGACGTGGAGTGAATCTCCGGAAACGTATGCTGAGAGGGTGTGCCCGTTGGTGCGGGTCCCATTCATCTGGCAGGAACCGGCGACAAAGCTATAGCGTCCGGCAAGGGGAATGCTAAAATGAAATGAAGCTACAGAGTCGGTGTTGGATAAGGATATAGTGACGGTGACGGTGCTGCCCGCATTGCCAGATGTGGATCCTAACGATAAGGTGTTAGCTGCACGGACTGAGATGCTCAGAAAGAAAATGGCAGTGAATAAAAAGATCTTTTTCATGGCTTGGCGTGTTTTAGTTTAATACGACCTTGGTAGTGTGGGAAGTGATGCCGTTGACGGATAGGGTGACAAAATAGATGCCACGAGGAAGAGTAGCGGGCTGCCAGGTATAGCTGTATTGTCCAGGTTGTGGGGTACTAATAGTGTTGGTGTGAATGGTTCGACCCATGCAGTCGGTGAAAGTGAGGGTGGCATAGTGTGGATGACTGTTGCCGATAGAAAAATCAATGTTCACTTGATTGTTGGCAGGATTTGGATAGAGACGCATGATCTGGGCTGGTGCTGAAACTATATCGGTGATACCTTGCATCTGAGCGTTAAGGGCTACAACATTGTGGCCATGAATATCAGAAAGAACCAGCTGAAGGGGCTGGCGGTTGCCTACAGCCAGAATGGGGGTTGTGCCAGCTGGGATAGTGCGTCCGCTGAAGCTGTAAGCAAGCAGGAGCAAACCACCTTTGGCGGTGGGGGCAGAAATGATTTCAAAACCTTTGAGGGCCGAGAGCGCTTGAATGTCGGCAGCTGAAGCATCAGCAAAATAGAATTGGAATCCGGCTAGGTCAACAGGAGAATCGATATAGATAGTGCCGTCCCGTAAGGTATATGTGGCATTGAGTTGGGGGGCGGCAGACTTGGCTGAGGAATCGCCATATAGGATGATGTTGATGATGCCGACAATATCGAGAATGTCGATGTTGTTGTCGTAGTTCACGTCTGCTTGGTTGAAGATGAATGGTTGTGGATTCTGGAAGGTCATGTAGTTGATTGTGGTGATAACGTCGGCTACATCAACTGTATTGTTGCCGTTGGCATCGCCCAAGAGGGAGCTTAGAGGCGTAGCTGCTGCAACGGAAGATGGGGCTACTTCGGTAAAGGAGGTGTTGACGGTTTTGTAGTAATAGAAGTATCGTGTGCCTGAAGTTACAGCATAGTCGGTATAGGAGGTGTCGTGCAGGGGTGAAGTGTTGAGTCGGATAGAAGCAGTTGGAAGACTGTCGGCTTCATAGGTGTATCGATAGAGGTTATAGCCGAAAAGATCAGGTAATTGGCTGGAATTATTAGGCCAAGAAAGATTGACTTGGCCGATTCCGGCAGTGGCAACAAGCCCAGAGGCCAAGGAGCCGGAGAGTTGGATGGGAACATTGAAACGTAAGTATTCGTCAGGAATCTCGAAGTGCTCGTTGTCACGAGCTTGGGTGACTGCTATGCGGTAGGTGCCGTCAATGTCTTCGTGGCCGGAGAGGGTGAGGTGGACGGTGAATGCGGTGCTATCGGAACTCCAAAAGGGGGATTGGGAAACAAAAATATCTTTGTAGGGATTGTCGATGCCTAAAGTAACGGTTGGAGCGATGGAAGTATCCATGGCCCGATTGAAATAAATTTTGAATTCATGAGTGCCGATGCCGAGGGGAGCGATGGAATCAAATTGATCTTGTGCGTCGAATCCGTTGACTTCTACTTTCCATACAATGCCGTGGGCTTCGGCTACCGGGCGCTGGGCTACATTGCCTAGGTCTAGTCGGAAGAAAGAGGTTGACGTGGGGTAGTCGGAATCCCAAATTTTTGCACGGAGGATTTCCTCGTTTGTAGAGCCGAGATAGAGATTACCTAATATGGTATGGTTTGCTGGCGTGTTGCTGGGAAGGTAGATATTGTAGGTGCTAAGTGTATTGAAGATATTGTTGTTGTGGAAGATGGGCGAGGTGAAGTATCGGCCGTAGGTGCCAGAAGAGAGTGAATAATTGGAGGAGTTGTTGCGGTTGAGGCAGAAGTTATTGTATTGCATGGCAGGATGAGCTGCAGCACCAGTACCGTAATAGGTAATAGTAGTGCCATTGGTGGATTCTTGATGAGAGAGAAGGTTGTAGTTAATGGTTCCTCGATTGTTGTAAATATTGCAGTAATAAAGATCAAGGTAGTTGAGGTAGTTGGTGGGGTAGTAATTGTTGCGGAAGATGCAGTTGAGCATTACGGCATGGGTTCCGCCAGTAGTGCCAGAACTAGTTTGTACTGCACCATTGTACATGTTTTCGATAATGCAGTATGAGAAGGTGTCCAAGGGGGAGAGGTACATGCCGTACCAACCATTATTGCTGTTGGTAGAAGAGGTAAAGGTGATGATGCTGTCAGGTGTGCCCATGGCTTTGATTTGGCCAGAGCATGATAGGTTGATGCCGTCGTTGATGCGAATGGTGGTTCCGGGCATAATAACTAGGCTGGCATTGACGGTGATACCAAGGCTACGGGTGAGTTGGTATTGGTGGGTGGGCCAAAGAGTATCGTGGGTATATATAAGGCCTCCAAGTTTGACAACGTTAGCAATTTCCATGTCAATGGGCTGGCGCAAGGTATCGGAATTAGGGGCTGCTGCGCATAGAGTAAGGTGCAGTTGGCGACCGTTGGTGGTGGATGGACTAACGGTGAACTCAATGGGGTTGATGGACTGGCGAACTTCGAAAGGGGAAAGTGGTTGGCCAAATAAGGTATGATTGCTGTGGAAGAGGATTGAGGCTGAATCTTCGCCAGGTTGGAATTCGAGCCACGTGACAATAGAGTCGATAGTTCCACCGAGAGTCCGGAGTGACGGATAAAATTGGATACGTTCTCCAGCATCGGCATAAGCTGAACTGTCGCCATAAAGGGTGTCGTTGATTAGGTAGGATGCCAGTTGAAGTTCGGTTTGGTTGGTGGAGCTGTTGAAAAGGTTCATGAAGTTGATGGACTCGTGAGGTTGAGATAGATTGATGAGGTTGGCAATAAGGTCGTGGTTGGAGGCGAAGTGGCGACGGTCCATTAGGGCGGTTATTCCTCCGGCTACTAAAGGACATGCCATGGAGGTTCCGCTATAGGATTGATATTGGCCACCAGGGATGGTGCTGAGAATGTCGGTTCCAGGAGCAGAAATTTCGTAATTGTATAGTTGGTTTGGGGAGAATTGGGAGTAGTTTGGCCCGTCGCAGTCGAAGTTGGAATAGGGAGCAAGATGTCCGTGATTAGAGGATGCCTGCTGGGTGGCTTGTACGCCTAATACAAAAGAAAATGCTGCGGGAAAACAAGGACGTGCCATCGGATCGCACCGGGTATCTAAGGGAAGGGCGTCGTTGCCAGCAGCAGCAACAATAATGCTATTTTGGAATGCTGATGAAAGTGCTTGTTCGAGAGCGGAAGAATAAGAATAGGTTCCAAGGGAAATAGAAATGACATCGGCATGATTTTGTGCAGCGTAGTTGATACCTTGAATGAGGGTGGAAACGGGACAACTGCCGTCGCTTTGCGCCACGGTTACCGGCATGATGAGGGCATCGGGGTTGGCTCCAGAAATACCGATACCATTGTTGGCCGAGGCAGCTGCAATACCAGCGCAGTGAGTGCCGTGGTGGTTGTAATCATAGGTGGCTGCGGTATGTCGGACGAAGTCCCATCCGTGAATATCATCACGGAAGCCGTTGTTATCGTCATCTTGGCGTGGTGCCCCGGAGAGTTCGGCATAGTTGGTCCAAATATTGTTGGATAGGTCGGCGTGTGTGATGTCAATGCCGGCATCGAGGATGGCAATGATCCGGCGTAAGTTGCTGTCGAGTTTGGGCTGGAGGAAAAGGCTGTCTAGTCGAGTAGCGGAAATACCCCACTGAAGCGATTGAAGAGGATCTTGCACAAGCGTGTTTTTGATGGTAGGCTTTCCCAGAGTGTGGCAGAGATAATTAGGCTCGGCATAGTCAACTCCTTGTGTCTTGGCCAAATCCTGAGAAAGCTGGATTGTTGCGAGTGGGTCGGTACCATCGAGAGTGATGAGGTAAAGCTGAGATAGGTCGTGTTCTACAATCCTCCTGCCGCAATAGCTGAAAGAGGTTCGCGGTTGGGGTTCGAATACAAACTGAGGACATAGCTGCTCGATGGATATGATGCCGTATCGGCTTAGAATCGTATTTACTGAATCAGCCTCAGGAGCATTGTTGAGAAAACGCAGGAAATTGTCGTCTTTGGAAAGCTGAAGAATTGACCGATCGGCCAATTTGAAGATTAGTTGGTTGGGTACGGATTCGTATCTTGAATCTGCACCCAGGGCTTTGGGGGGATGAGTATTGGTGAAGGATTGCGCCAATAGAGTCTGAGGCACAAGAATGAGTAGTGCTAGGATTTGGGATAGAAAGAATTTATTCATTGCTATAATAATTAGTATCTATAAATATTTTATTATATAGTTGAACTATTGTTAGTTCTGCGATTCGGCGTTAATAATATGCCTGATGCAAAGATAAGAAGTTTATTTTGAACTGACAAATTTTCTTTCAAAAGTGCCAGCGAGGATGCAAGGTGGTTGGTGATAACATGTTTGATGGAAACAATGCATTTTTGGTGCTATATGGGACTTTTGACATCACAAATATGCTGCAGTTCTTTGTTTGTCCGTTTCCTCTTGAGATTGGTGGAAAAAGGAGATATGTTGTTGATGAGTTGCCAAAATTTTAAATTGAAAAAAAGATGAAATATAGTGTTGATAACTTTTTTAAAAAGCATACTTAAATTTTTTTTAACAAATATATAACTGTTTGATTTTTAGTATTTACAAAAGATTTTATGATTATTTAACAGCGTGTTAGTAATGTGAGGTTTTGCTAGGTGAAAAAATAGTTGTAATTTTGCAAACTGATTCGGAGGGTAGTTGTGCCCTTTGAAATCGACGGAAAACATTAATAATTAAATATATAACATCAAAGAAACAAAATGCCAACAATTCAGCAATTAGTTCGCAAAGGACGTCAGCAGATGGAGTATAAGTCCAAATCTCCCGCCCTCGACAGCTGCCCCCAGCGTCGTGGCGTCTGCACCCGTGTGTACACCACTACCCCTAAAAAACCTAACTCGGCAATGCGTAAAGTTGCCCGCGTGCGTCTCACCAATGGTAAGGAAGTTAATGCATACATCCCCGGTGAAGGCCACAACTTGCAGGAGCACTCTATCGTTATGATCCGTGGCGGTCGTGTAAAAGACCTCCCCGGCGTTCGTTATCATATCATTCGCGGTGCTTTGGATACCAGTGGAGTAGACGGTCGTCGTCAGCGTCGTTCCAAATATGGTGCAAAACGTCCGAAACAGGCTGCTAAGTAATTAAGATTATTAGATATTTAGAAATTAAGAATTGTCGAGCACAATTCATTAATGATAAGAAAAAATGAGAAAAGCAAAACCCAGAAAACGTATTATCCTTCCGGATCCTAAATATAACGACGTACTCGTTACCAAGTTCGTTAACAACTTGATGATGGGCGGTAAGAAAACCATCGCTTATAAAATTTTCTATGAGGCAATCGATGTAGTTGCTGATCGCACTAAGGAAGATGGTCTTGAAGTTTGGAAGAAAGCTTTGGCCAACATCACCCCTAGCGTAGAGGTTAAGAGCCGCCGTATCGGTGGTGCTACCTTCCAGGTTCCTACCGAGATTCGTCCCGAGCGTAAAAGCTCTATCGGCATGAAGAACCTCATTGCTTTCAGCCGCAAACGTAGCGAAAAAACCATGGCTTTGAAACTCGCTGGTGAGATTCAGGCTGCTTACAAAGAAGAAGGTGCTGCTTTCAAACGTAAGGAGGATATCCACCGCATGGCAGAGGCTAACAAGGCCTTCTCACACTTCCGCTTCTAATACTTACATTTTATATAGCTTTTATCAGCAACTAACAATAGCAATAACTTATAAACGACTAACAATACTTCAATGTCAGACCTGAAATATACACGTAATATTGGTATTATGGCTCATATCGATGCCGGTAAAACGACTACGACTGAGCGTATCCTTTTCTACACCGGAAAAAACTATAAGTTGGGTGAAACCCATGAGGGTTCGGCCACGATGGATTGGATGGTGCAGGAACAGGAAAGAGGTATTACAATTACCTCTGCTGCTACCACTGTGTATTGGGAGTGGCATAATAATCGTTATAAGTATAACATCATCGATACACCGGGCCATGTGGATTTTACCGTTGAGGTTGAACGCTCGCTTCGTGTGCTTGATGGTGCTATCGCTGTTTTCTGCGCTGTTGGCGGTGTAGAGCCCCAGTCGGAGACCGTTTGGCGTCAGGCCGATAAATATGGTGTTCCTCGCATCGCTTTCGTAAATAAGATGGACCGCGCAGGTGCCGATTTCTTTAATGTGGTTTCCCAAATTAAAGAACGTCTTGGCGCCAACCCTATTCCTATTGTAATCCCTATTGGACAGGAAAGCCTTTTTAAAGGTGTGGTAGACTTGATTTCGAACAAGGCTTTGGTGTGGGATGAAGATTCCAATGGCCAAACCTTTACCGAAATCCCCATGCCGGATGATTTGAAAGAAACTGCCGCCGAATATCGCCAAAGACTGATCGAGGGCGTGGCTGAGGAAAATGAAGAGCTGATGATGAAGTTCTTTGATGATCCCGATTCCATTACTTCAGAAGAGGTGTTGGCTGAGATTCGTAAGGCTACTCTTTCGATGAAAATCGTGCCCGTTATGTGTGGCTCGGCTTTCAAAAATAAAGGTATTCAGTCGCTTCTCGACGCTGTTGCTGCTTTCCTACCCAGCCCATTGGATACTCATGAGGTAGAAGGTGTCAATCCCAAGTCTGATGATACAGAGACTCGTCCTATCGATGCAAAAGCTCCCTTCTCGGCTTTGGCTTTCAAAATCGCCACTGATCCTTATGTAGGACGTCTGTGTTTCTTCCGCGTGTATAGTGGTTCGTTGGATTCTGGCTCGTATGTATATAATGCAAATACTGGTAAAAAAGAACGTATTTCCCGTATTATGCAAATGCATTCCAACAAGCAGAATCCTATCGACCGTATCGAGGCTGGCGACATTGCAGCTGCCGTGGGTTTCAAAGATATCAAGACAGGCCATACTCTTTGTGATGAGAAACACCCAATCATTCTTGAGTCAATGAAGTTCCCAGAACCTGTGATCAGTATTGCAGTAGAACCTCTTACCCAAGGCGATATGGATAAATTGACCAATGCGTTGACCAAGTTGGTTGAGGAAGACCCCACTTTCCGCGTGAAGAGCGACGAAGTATCGGGACAAACCATCATCAGCGGTATGGGTGAGCTCCATTTGGATATTATTCTTGACCGTCTGCGTCGAGAATTCCAGGTTGAGGTTAACCAAGGCCGTCCTCAAGTAGCATACAAAGAGGCAATCACGGGTACTGTTCAACATCATGAGATCTATAAGAAACAGACTGGTGGTAAGGGTAAGTTTGCTGATGTATTATTTGAAATTGGTCCTGCCGATGAAGGTGTAATGGGCCTGCAGTTCGTCAATGAGGTAAAGGGTGGAAATATCCCCAAAGAATATATGCCTGCCATTGAGAAGGGCTTTAAGGAGGCTATGATGAATGGTGTCCTTGCCGGTTATCCTCTCGATAGTATGAAGGTAACTATCATTGACGGATCGTTCCATCCTGTCGACTCTGACCAGCTCTCCTTTGAGTTGTGCGCCAAGATCGGTTTCAAGACTGCTTGTCGCAAGGCAATGCCCGTATTGCTCGAACCCATCATGAAGCTTGAGGTTCTTACTCCCGATGCTTATGTGGGTGATGTTACTGGCGATTTGAACCGCCGCCGTGGCATGCTTGAGAATATTGAGGCAAAAGTAGGCGTTCAAGCAGTCCACGCTAAAGTTCCTCTGGAACAGATGTTCGGTTATGTGACCGCACTGCGTACGATTACATCTGGCCGAGCTAATAGCACAATGGAATTCTCTCATTATGCTGAAGTGACCAAAGACTTGCAAGAAGCTATATTGAAAGGAAATAAATATTAATAATAAAATACACTAACCGTGAGTCAAAGAATTAGAATCAAACTGAAATCTTACGACCACAATCTCGTCGACAAATCCGCCGAGAGAATTGTAAAGACCGTAAAGATGACTGGTGCAGTTGTGAATGGCCCCATTCCCCTGCCTACCAACAAGAAAATCTTCACCGTCAACCGCTCTACCTTCGTTAACAAGAAGAGCCGTGAGCAGTTCGAGCTCAGCAGCTACAAGCGTTTGATGGACATCGAAATCAATGATCGTGCAAAGACTATCGATGCACTGATGAAACTGGAACTTCCCAGTGGTGTTGAAGTCGAGATTAAAGTGTGAAATTAACTCTCAGCCAATGTCAGTAGCCGCTGTCTTGTAACTGTGGTGAGAATAAGCTGAAAACTAAAAACAACAAACAATCCAAAAAAAGAAATGTCAGGATTAATTGGTAAAAAAATTGGAATGACCAGTCTTTTTGATGCCGACGGAAAGCAGATTCCGTGCACTGTTATTGAAGCTGGTCCTTGTGTTGTAACACAAGTTAAAACCATCGAAAAGGATGGTTATGAAGCTATCCAGCTCGCTTTTGGTGAGCAGAAGGAAAGCCGTGTTAGCAAGCCCATGCGTGGCCATTTTGCAAAAGCTAACACTACTCCCAAACGTTATCTCGCTGAGTTCTCCCGTTTCGAGGAAGGCAGCAAGAAACAGTATGGTGAAGTTTTAACAGTCGATGTTTTCGCAGAAGGCGAATTTGTTGATGTCGTCGGTACCTCCAAAGGTCATGGTTTCCAGGGCGTCGTAACTCGTCACGGTTTTGGCGGTGTTGGTGACAAGACTCACGGTCAGCACGACCGTCTGCGTGCCCCCGGTTCGGTAGGCGCTAGCTCCTATCCTTCGCGTGTTTTCAAAGGCATGCGTATGGCCGGTCAGACTGGCAACCATCGTGTAAAGGTTCAGAACCTTCAGGTTGTCAAAATCATCGCTGAGAAGAATTTAATTTTAGTCAAAGGTTCTGTACCGGGACCCAAAGGTTCAATTTTAAAACTTGAGAGATGGAGTTAAAAGTATATAACATCAACGGAAGCGAAACCGGTAGAACCATCACCCTCGACGATTCTATTTTCGCCATCGAACCCAATCAGCACGCTATCTATTTGGACGTTAAACAGTATCTCGCCGACCATCGTCAGGGTACTGCCAAAGCTAAAGAGCGTAGCGAGAACGCGCATAGCACTCGTAAACTGAAACGTCAGAAAGGTACCGGCGGTGCCCGTTCTGGTGATTTGAAGAGCCCCGTTTTCGTCGGTGGTGGTACCATTTTTGGACCCAAACCCCGCGACTACCGCTTTAAACTGAACATCAAAGTTAAACGTCTCGCTCGTCGTTCGGCTCTCAGTACTGTTGTTGCTGACAATCGTTTGACCATTGTTGAGAACATTACTCTCGATGCTCCTAAGACCAAGAAGATGGTTGAGATTCTCAACAACCTCAAAATTGCTGATAAAAAATCGCTTATAGTTGTTGAAAATCAAAATAATTTCGTATCTTTGTCTGCTCGTAACCTCCAAGGCGTAAAGGTTGTAAGTGTGTCTCAGTTAAATACTTATGACATTATGAATGCAACTAATTTAGTGCTCTGCGAGGGCTCGATCAACGAAATTAACCGCGTTTTGGCAACAAAATAAAGTAGTTAGTAATTAGATTTAAGAAAGTTTAACATGAATATCATAGTAAAACCTCTGATTAGCGAAAAGATGACGAGAATCACCGAGGCTGCCGCTGCTCCCAAGCTCAACCGCATTCAGCGCGACAAGAATAAGCCTGAGCCTAAGGTGTTGAATCGTTATGGTTTTATTGTTGACAAGCGCGCCAATAAGATCGAAATCAAGAAGGCCGTTGAGAGTTTCTACAATGTAAAGGTTGTTGATGTCAACACCATGAACTATAGCGGCAAGGTTAAAGCTCGTTACACAAAGGCTGGTTACCTGGTTGGTCGTACCAACGCTTTCAAAAAAGCTATCGTTACGTTGGCTGAAGGCGAGACCATCGACTTCTACGCAAATATCTAAACAGTATGATGCCGAAGGCATGAGGTTCTTCCCCATGCCTTTGGTACGTACTAAATTTTAAAACATAATTAATAATAGTAATAGTCCACTGATAAGAGACTAAAAAGAAAAAAAGAAATGGCTTTAAAGAAAATTAAACCGACAACCCCCGGTCAGCGTCACAAAATCGTTGTTACCAATGACGATATCACGACCAATAAACCGGAAAAAAGTTTGGTGGCAGGCTATGGCAAAAGCGGTGGCCGTAACAACCAAGGTAAGATGACCATGCGCTACATCGGCGGTGGTCATAAACAGTTATATCGTTTCATCGATTTCAAGAGAGATAAGGACGGTATTCCCGCTGTCGTTAAGACTATCGAATACGATCCTAATCGTACCTCTCGTATTGCACTCGTTTTCTATGCAGACGGTGAGAAACGTTATATCCTTTGCCCCCAGGGTTTGAAAGTCGGTCAGACCATTATGTCTGGTAAAGGTGTTGCTCCCGAAGTCGGCAACACGCTGACCCTCGCCGAGATTCCTTTCGGCACTCTGATTCACAACATCGAGCTCCGTCCTGGCCAGGGTGCTAAGATGGTTCGCAGCGCTGGTGCTTATGCTCAGCTGATGTCTCGTGACGACAAGTACGCTATCATTAAGATGCCCAGTGGTGAAATGCGCATGATCCTACAGGCTTGCCGTGCTACTGTTGGTATCGTATCTAACACTGAACACAACCTCGAGGTTGGTGGTAAGGCTGGTCGTAGCCGTTGGCAGGGCCGTCGTCCTCGCAACCGTGGCGTTGTTATGAACCCTGTTGATCACCCCATGGGTGGTGGTGAAGGCCGTCAGACTGGTGGTCATCCTCGCAGCCGCAAGGGTATCCCCGCTAAGGGTTACAAGACTCGCGCTCCTAAGAAACAGTCGAGCAAGTACATCATCGAAAGAAGAAAGAAGTAATTCATTTTAAAAGAAGAAAAGAATGAGTCGTTCATTAAAGAAAGGTCCGTACATCTTCCATAAACTTGAGAAGAGAGTTATCGAGGCTCAGCAGAATAACAAGAAGGTTACCATTAAGACTTGGAGCCGTGCTTCTATGATTAGCCCTGACTTCGTTGGTCAGACTATCGCTGTTCACAACGGCAACAAGTTCATCCCTGTTTACGTAACCGAGAATATGGTTGGCCACAAGCTGGGTGAATTCGCTCCTACCCGCAATTTCCGCGGCCATGCCGGATCTAAAGATAAAGGTAAGAAATAATAAGTCCAAAAAGTAAAAAATAAGAAATGGGACGTAGAAAAAAGAACAGTGCAGACGCACTTAAAGAAGCCAAAAAGACCCTCTACGTGGCAAAGTTGATGAATAATCCTACTTCGCCTCGTAAGACCCGTCTCGTCGCTGATATGGTTCGCGGCGTTGACGTTGATAAAGCCCTGGGTATCCTTAAATATTGCCCCAGAGAGTCCGCTCCTAAAATGTATAAGCTGATTCTCAGTGCTGTTGCTAACTGGCAGGCCAAAAACGAAGGCGCTCGTCTTGAAGACAGCCAGCTCTATGTGAAACAGATTATGGTTGACGAAGGTCGTACTATGAAGCGTATGCGTACCGCTCCTCAGGGTCGTGGTTACAGAATCCGCAAACGTAGCAACCATATCACCGTTATCCTCGGAAGCCGCGTTGAAGAGGCTCCTAAGGCTGTAGTTGAAACTAAATAGTTAATATAATAAGAAGAAAGTAAACAATGGGACAAAAAACTAACCCAATTGGAAATCGTTTAGGCATCATCCGCGGATGGGATTCTAACTGGTACGGTGGTCGTAAGTTCGAGCAGAAGCTCGTTGAAGACGACAAAATCCGTAAATATCTTAATGCCCGTCTCGCTAAGGCCAGCATCTCGAAAATCTATATCGAGAGAACTCTTAAACTCCTCACCGTTACTATCAATACCGCTCGTCCGGGTCTCATTATCGGTAAGGCTGGTTCTGAGGTTGACAAACTGAAAGAAGAATTGAAGAAACTCACTGGCAAGGATGTTCAGATTAACATCTCTGAGGTAAAGCGCCCTGAGCTTGACGCTGTTCTCGTTGCCCAAAATATCGCTAAGCAGATCGAAGGCCGTGTTCAGTATCGTCGCGCCATCAAAAACGCTATCGTAGGAACCATGCGTTCTGGTGCTGAAGGTATCAAGGTCTCTATCAGCGGTCGTATTGGCGGTGCCGAAATCGCACGTAGCGAGCATTATAAAGAAGGTCGTACTCCTCTCCATACTCTCCGTGCTGATATCGATTACGCACATGCCGAAGCCCACACTACTTATGGCCGCATTGGTGTAAAGGTCTATATCTGCCGTGGTGTCATCTATGGTAAGCGCGAATTAGTTCCCTCCACCGTTGGTGGTCAGCAGAAGGATCATCGCCCCGCTATGGGTGGTGAGCGCCGTGGTGGCAACAATGGAGGCAATCGTCGCCGTCCGAGCAACAACAGAAATAACAATAGTAAATAAAAGGTTATAGGTTACCGTTTATAATGTAGTTACATTTGTAAACCCCTAACCGCTAAACAAGAAGAAAAATGTTACAACCTAAGAAAACTAGATATAGAAAGCAGCAAAAGGGTAAAATTAAAGGAAATGCTTTCCGTGGTCACGAGTTGGCTTTCGGTACCTTTGGTATCAAATCCCTGGAAACCTGTTTTATTACAGGCCGTCAAATAGAGGCTGCACGTCAAGCTGTAACGCGTCATATGAAACGTGAAGGTCAGATTTGGATCCGCATCTTCCCCGATAAGCCCATTACCAAAAAACCTAATGAGGTTCGTATGGGTAAAGGTAAGGGTGCTCCCGAATACTTCGTTGCCCGCGTAATGCCTGGTACCATCCTGTTCGAATGCGAAGGTGTTCCTATGGATATCGCTAAAGAGGCTCTCCGTCTGGCAGCTCAGAAGCTCCCTATCTCGACCAAGTTTGTTGTTAAAAGAGATTATATCGAAGAATAAATAAGAAGAAACAGTCATGAAGAACGAATTAGTTTTAAAAGAGCTTTCGACTGCTGAAATTAAAGAAAGATTGGACAATGAGCGCGCCATGTATCAGAAGATGCTGCTGACCCATGCCGTTTCTCCGCTCGAGAACCCCAATAAGATCAAAGAAAGTAGAAAAACCATTGCTCGCTGCCTCACCGAACTCCGTGCACGCGAAATCGCTGAGCAGAAGCAGAACTAACAGTAGATATGGAAAGAAATTTAAGAAAAGAAAGAGTCGGTGTTGTGGTGAGCAACAAGATGGATAAGTCTATTGTCATCATGGTTGAGCGCAAAGTTAAGCACCCCATGTACGGCAAATTCGTTAAAAAGTCCACCAAATTCATGGCTCACGATGAGAAGAACGAGGCTAACGTAGGTGACACTGTTCGCATCATGGAAACCCGTCCTTTGAGCAAGAATAAATGCTGGCGTCTCGTTGAAATCGTAGAGAGAGCTAAGTAATTAGTCACAACCACTAAGACAAAAAGAACAAACAATGATACAACAAGAAACTAGAATGACCGTTGCCGATAACAGTGGCGCAAAAAGTGCTCTCTGTATTCGCGTCCTCGGCGGCACCAAAAAGCGTTATGCCACTATTGGCGACACTGTAATGGTTGCAATCAAAGACGCTATCCCCTCTGGCAACGTTAAAAAGGGAACTGTTTCTAAAGCAGTTGTGGTCCGCACCAAGAAAGAGATTCGTCGCAATGATGGTAGCTACATCCGCTTCGACGACAATGCATGTGTCCTCCTCACCGGTAACGATGAGCTTCGTGGCACTCGTATCTTCGGACCCGTCGCCCGCGAACTCCGTGACAAGCAATTCATGAAGATCGTTTCGCTGGCTCCTGAAGTATTGTAAAAATTAAAAAGAAGAAAAAAGAAATGAAATTGCACGTTAAAAAAGGGGATATGGTTATGGTAATTGCCGGTGCCGATAAGGGCAAGAGCGGCAAGGTCCTCAAAGTATATCCCGAAAAGAATCGCGCCATCGTTGAAGGTCGTAACCTGGTCAAAAAACATACCAAGCCCAATGCACAAAACACCCAGGGCGGTATCGTTGAGCAGGAAGCTCCTATCCATATCTCCAACCTTATGGTTATGGAAGGTAAGACTCCTACCAAAATCGGCCGTCGTGTAAACGAAAAAACCGGTAAAATTGTTCGTTATTCTAAAAAATCAGGGGAGGAGATTAAATAATGGCTTATATTCCTACTTTAAAGACCAAATATAATGAGGAAATTCTTCCTGCACTCATGAAAGAGTTCGGTTATTCTACCGTTATGCAGGCTCCTCGTTTGAAGAAAATCACCCTGAACCAGGGTCTTGGCAAGGCTGCCATCGCTGATAAAAAAGTTATTGACAAGGGTATCGAGGAAATGACTCTCATCTCTGGTCAGAAGGCTGTCGCCACCAAATCCCGCAAGGATATCTCCAACTTTAAACTTCGTCGTGGCATGCCTATCGGTGTCCGCGTTACCCTCCGTGGTGAGCGTATGTACGAGTTCTTGGAGCGTCTTATCACTGCTTCCATCCCCCGTATCCGTGATTTCCGTGGTATCAATGATAAAGGTTTTGATGGTCAGGGTAACTATACTTTCGGTATCTCTGAACAGATTATTTTCCCCGAAATTGATATCGATAAGATCGATCGTATCCAGGGTATGGATATCACTTTCGTGACCTCGGCTCAGACCGATAAGGAAGCTATGTCCTTGCTCAAACTGTTTGGTATCCCTTTCAAGAATCAACAAAAATAACAGATAATGGCAAAAGAATCAATCAAGGCAAGAGAGCGCAAAAGAGCTAAAATGGTTGCTCGCTATGCTGAAAAGCGCGCTGCTTTAAAGGAAATCGTCCGCACGGGTGAGCCCGAGGAGGTTGAAAAGGCTGTCATCGCCCTTCAGAAACTCCCCAAGAACTCCAACCCCATCCGCATGCATAACCGTTGCCAACTCACTGGCCGTCCTAAGGGTTACATGCGTCAGTTTGGCATTTCCCGTATCAACTTCCGCGAGATGGCCCTTAGCGGTCTCATCCCCGGTGTTAAAAAATCCAGCTGGTAATAGATAATTAATTTTATTGGTAGCTTTGCAAGTTGGCAAGCCCAATACTACAAAACTTAAAATCAATTTAATAATAAAATGGTAACAGATCCTATTGCAGATTATTTGACCCGTATGCGTAATGCTATCGCATCCAAGCACAGAGTCGTTGAAATTCCTGCATCTAAAATGAAAAAAGAGATCACTAAGATCTTATTCGAAAAAGGTTACATCCTGAATTACAAATTCGAGAATGAAGGTTCCCACAATCAGTCTATCAAGATTGCTCTGAAGTACCATCCCGTAACCAAAATCTCCGCTATCGCTGAGCTTAAGCGCGTCAGCTCCCCAGGTCTGCGTCGCTATGTGAGCGTGGAAGATATGCCTCGTGTTCTTAATGGTCTTGGCATCGCCATCATCTCTACTTCTAAAGGTCTTATGACTGATAAAGAAGCTCGCACGTTGAATGTCGGTGGTGAAGTTATTTGTTACATCAGCTAATTAAAGAGAGGAGATTATAATAAATGTCAAGAATTGGTAATATGCCCATCGCCCTGCCCGCAGGTGTTGAAGTTAAGGTATCTCCCGAAAATGTCGTTACTGTTAAGGGCCCCAAAGGTGAGCTCACTCAGCAGGTTAACCCCGCCATCACTATCAAGAACGAAGAAGGTCATCTAACTTTCACTCGTCCTTCTGATGAGCGTGAACATAAGGCCATGCATGGTCTTTATCGCGCACTTGTTGCCAATATGGTAAAAGGTGTTTCCGAAGGTTTCACTTGCGTCCAGGAAGTTATTGGTGTTGGTTATAAAGTTCAAGCTACTGGCAACGTTATGGAAATGGATCTCGGATACAGCCATAAGATTTTCTTCGAGCTTGCTCCTGAAATTCACGTTGAGACTGTTACTGAGAAAGGTAAGAACCCCGTCATCACTATGACTTGCTGCGACAAGCAGATCCTTGGACAGGCTGCAGCAAAGATTCGTTCACTGCGCAAACCCGAACCTTACAAAGGTAAAGGTATTCGCTTTAAGGGTGAAGAAGTTCGTAAGAAAGCTGGTAAAGCTGCTGCTAAATAATAAATAATAGAACGCCTAAGTATTTGAAATTATGGCTACAAAAAAAGATATAAGAAGAACTAAGATTAAATTCCGCATTCGTCATAAGATCAGCGGTACCGCAGAAATGCCGCGTCTCTCTGTGTTCAGAAGCAACAAGGAAATTTATGCACAGGTGATTGACGATGTTAAAGGTGTGACACTGACCGCAGCTTCCTCTCTCGAGAAAGGTGTTGAAAAGAGTGGCACGAAGAGCGAAATCGCCGCTAAGGTTGGCAAAATGCTTGCTGAGCGCGCAATCGCTGCTGGTATCAATACCGTGGTATTTGACCGTAATGGTTATCTCTATCATGGTCGTGTTAAATCGTTGGCAGATGGTGCCAGAGAAGGTGGTTTAAAATTCTAATAAGTCATGGCAGAAGTAAACGTTAAAAGAGTTAAGTCTAGCGAAATCGAGTTCAAAGATCGTCTCGTCGCTATCAATCGTGTAACCAAAGTTACCAAGGGTGGTCGTACTTTCACCTTTGCTGCCATCGTCGTTATTGGCAATGAAAACGGTGTCGTAGGTTATGGTCTTGGTAAAGCCAAGGAAGTCCAGGCAGCCATCCAGAAGGGTGTCGACGACGCTAAGAAAAACCTCATCAAGGTTCCTGTTCTCAAGGGTACTATTCCCCACGAGCAGAGTGGTAAATATAGTGGCGCTCGCGTCTTCTTGAAACCCGCAGCTCCTGGTACTGGTGTTATCGCTGGTGGTGCTATGCGTGCTGTTTTGGAGAGCGTTGGTGTTAAGGACGTGCTTGCTAAGAGTAAAGGTTCTTCCAACCCTCATAGCGTTGTCAAGGCCACTATCAATGCACTGCTTCAGATGAAAGATCCCTGCATGGTCGCCGAACTCCGCGGTATCACTCTCGACAAAGTGTTTAACGGTTAATTATAGGAGGTTAGATTTATGGCAGAAAAGACTTTGAAAATCAAACAGGTAAGAAGTATCATTGGCCGTCCCGCCCGTCAGAAAAGAACTATGGAAGCTCTTGGTCTTCGCAAGATCAATCATGAGCGCACTGTAGTTGCTACTCCCCAAGTTCTGGGTATGATCGCCAAAGTGAAACACTTAATCACTGTTGAGGAAAATTAATTTGTTAGACATTGCTTGGGATTCAACTCCCAAGCATTAATAAAGAGAAAGAAATTATGAGCTTAAATAATCTCAAACCCGCTGAAGGTTCTATCAAACATTCCAAACGTATCGGCCGTGGTGCTGGTTCTGGTAAAGGCGGTACTTCCACCCGTGGTAACAAGGGTGCCAAGGCTCGTTCTGGTTATTCCCAGAAGATTGGTTTCGAAGGTGGTCAGATGCCCATCTATCGTCGCCTGCCTAAGTTTGGTTTTAAGAACATCAACCGCGTTGAATATGTAGGTATCAACATTGATACTCTCAACGCTCTTGCTGAGGCTAAGAACATTGCTGAATTCAATGTTGAGGTCTTCAAGCAGAATGGTCTTATTTCCGGTAAGGATCGTATCAAGATTCTTGGCCGTGGCGAACTTAACAAGGCCATCAATGTTACGGCCCATGCTTTTAGCGCTAGCGCAAAGCAAGCTATCGAAGCTAAGGGTGGTGTAGCTACAGTAATCGAATAAAGTTAATGAAGTTGATGAAGTTAATGGAGTGTTAGCACTTTGTGACTTCAAAAACTTCATTAATTCCATCAACTTCAATAACTCATAAACCTAAACAACAATGAAGAGATTTATACAGACACTCAAAAACATCTGGTCTATTGAAGACTTACGCAAGAGAATCCTCTACACCTTGGGCTTAGTCCTTGTTTATCGCATAGGTTGTTATGTGGTTCTTCCTGGTGTTGATCCTTCTCAGTTGCAAGGCCTCCAGAGTCAGGGTTCCGATGGTCTGATGGGTCTGTTGAACATGTTCTCCGGTGGTGCATTCTCTAATGCTTCCATCTTCGCTTTAGGTATCATGCCTTACATTACTGCTTCCATCGTGATTCAGTTATTTGTAATGGTTATTCCTTATTTCCAGAAGATGCAGCGCGATGGTGAGAATGGCCGTAGAAAGATGAATCAGATTACCCGTCTGCTTACTGTGGCTATCACCGGTTTCCAGGCTCCTGCTTACATCAAAAATATGATGTATCAGCTTGGTGCCTCTTCCACTGCTATCTATCCTTTTGATGGTTCCGATCCTTCCTGGACTTTTTGGGCTTCTAGCATCATCATTCTGATTGCTGGTACCTTGTTTGTCATGTGGTTGGGCGAACGTATCACCGAAAAAGGTGTTGGTAATGGTATTTCGCTTCTCATTATGATTGGTATTATCGCTCGTTTGCCTTTTGCTTTGTTCGGTGAGGCTGTTTCTCGCCTTTCTGATGCCAATGGCGGCCTTGTGATGTTCCTTATCGAGATTGTTGTTCTTTTAGCTGTTATTCTGCTTGTTATACTTCTCGTTCAAGGTACCCGTCGTATCCCTGTGCAGTATGCTAAGCGAATCATGGGCAATAGACAATATGGTGGTGTCCGTCAGTATATTCCTATTAAAGTGAATGCAGCTGGTGTTATGCCTATCATTTTTGCTCAGGCTATTATGTTCATCCCCATCACCTTCATGAGTTTTAAAGGCAATACTGATTCCAAGTTTTGGATGGCATTTGCTGACTACAATGGATTCCTTTACAACCTTGTTTTCTTCGTTCTGGTTGTTCTGTTCACTTACTTCTACACTGCCATCGCTATTAACCCCAAACAGATGGCTGAAGATATGAAGAAGAATGGTGGTTTTATCCCCGGAGTGAAGCCTGGTAAGAAAACCGCCGAGTATCTCGAGAACGTTCTTTCCCGTGTTACCCTCCCTGGTTCCATCTTCCTGGCAATCGTGGCTATCCTGCCTGCCATTGTACGTTTGTTCAATGTTAACACCCAGTTTGCCCAGTTTTATGGTGGTACCTCGCTGCTGATTCTTGTCGGTGTTATCCTCGACACACTCCAGCAAATCGAGAGCCACTTACTCATGCGCCATTACGATGGTCTTACCAAGACCGGTCGTATCAAAGGCCGTACCTCCATGTCTGTTCAGGCATAACACTAATTATTAGCGCAATGATCCTCTTAAAGACTAAAGAAGAAATTGAACTGATACGTGATGCAGCCCGCCTCGTCGGTAAATCTCTCGCCGAGGTGGGCCGTCATATACGTCCCGGTGTGACTACTGCCTTCTTGGATAAGATTGGCGAGCAGTTTATCCGCGATAATGGCGGCATCCCCTTATGCAAAGGATACGAAGGATTCCCTTCTGCTTTTTGTATTTCGGTCAATGATGTCGTAGTCCATGGTATACCCAGCGAAGAAATCTTCATCAAGGAAGGCGATAATATTACACTTGACTGTGTAGTCGAGCTTAATGGTTATTGCGGTGACTCTGCCTACACGTTTACATGTGGCGAAGTTAGTCCTGAGATGGAGCGATTGCTTAAAACTACCAAAGAGGCTCTTTATATAGGACTTGATAAATGCAAAGCTGGCAACCGTATCGGTGATATTGGCAGTGCGGTCCAGATGCATTGCGAAAAGAATGGCTATAATGTGGTCCGCGAGCTTTGTGGCCACGGTGTAGGCATCAAGATGCATGAAAGTCCCAATGTACCCAACTATGGTGTTCGCGGCACTGGCCCTCTTTTGAAAGAAGGTATGGTAATTGCTGTAGAGCCTATGGTTTGCATGGGAAGCAAAAATGTCAAGTTCTCGAAAGAAGACGGTTGGACCTGCCGTACTAAAGATGGCAAGCCTGCTGCACATTTCGAGCATACTGTAGCCATTGGCGCAGATGGTCCTGACATTCTCTCGACATTCGACTTTATTGAAAACAATTAATTTTTTATACACGATAAGTAAATGGCAAAACAATCATCCATACAGTTGGACGGAACAGTAACCGAGTCTCTGGGTAACGCAATGTTTCGCGTTGAATTGGAGAACGGGCATCAGATCATCGCTCACATCTCCGGCAAGATGCGTATGCATTATATCAAGATTCTCCCTGGCGACAAAGTTTCCATCGAGATGTCTCCCTATGACCTTACAAAGGGCCGTATCACTTATCGCCACAAATAGGTCGAGCGGATTGTTAATAGAATGTTGAAAAGATTTATCGCATAAATATAATAAAAAATGAAAGTAAGAGTTTCTGTAAAGAAAAGATCCCCCGAATGCAAGGTTGTACGCCGTCACGGGGTTGTCTATGTAATCAACAAGAAGAATCCTAAGTTCAAACAAAGACAAGGATAATTAACTAACAAAAAGAGAAAAGAATAATTTATGGCACGTATTGCAGGTATTGACTTACCCAAAAACAAAAGAGGCGTTATAGGTCTGACCTATATCTACGGCATCGGAAGAAGTCTTGCTTCTGAGATTCTGGCCAAAGCTGGTATCGACGAGAACAAGAAAGTCCAGGACTGGTCTGACGAAGAGCAGAACACCCTTCGTACTATCATCAATGATGAGTACAAAGTTGAGGGCGCCCTCCGTTCCGAAGTACAGATGAACATCAAGCGTTTGATGGATATCGGCTGCTATCGCGGAATCCGTCATCGTCTGGGTCTTCCTCTCCGTGGTCAGAGCACCAAGAACAACGCTCGTACTCGTAAGGGTAAGAAGAAAACTATCGCTAACAAGAAGAAAGCTACCAAGT
>JAKSMO010000021.1 GCA_024400545.1 Bacteroidales bacterium
CATCCCTTGCGGGAGATTAATTCAGCCAACAGGTTATTCACCTTTTATTAATCAAAAAAGCCCCCGCCCACTATCGGTGTTGGCGGGGGCTAGTAGTCTTCGCTGAGAAGGCTTAGAATCTGTAACTTACGCCTACTCCAATTTTGCTGGATCCGGAACCCAGATATGGGTTGCCCTTCCCATTGTACAGGAACTGTCCCCACATCAGGTCGCCATAGATTCCAAAATGCTTGAAGGGATAGTATGTGGCGGAGATGCCGGCACCATATTCAAGCTGGGGCGAAAGCAATGGCACCCAGTAGCTGCCAATAGTGGCATTGATCCGCAGGTCCCATCTGTCGGAAGAAAGGCCTGCGTTCTCAAGCACCCTATACGACATATCAAATCCATAATGCAGACCAATTGTGCGGGTCTCAAGGCAGGGAAGGCTTGACGAATCCCATTTTGCAGCTTCACCTATTCCAAGGTGTGCTCCGATGCTAAGAGAGTTTGAAACACGGAAAAGGTCGGCATCGATAGTGAAAGCTCCGCATGTGCCCATGCCTAAGGAACTATTGGTGAGGAGCATCTGGCCTGCGTCGATGTGGCTACCCGTTATGCCGTAGCCAATCCTTATCGACCTATTAGCCATGTCGTTTCTCGGTGTGGTGTCTTGCGCATTACATACAGCCAAGACTGAGAAAACCACTACAAGTAACATCAAAAATTTTTTCTTCATAACCTGTTTGATGAATTAATTTGGTAAGTAGGCTCTAAAAATTCAACTTTCTGTTCGTAGATGTTCAGCGGAGAGCCTGGTTTAACCGCTTCGCACCTAAATTCAGACTGCAAAGATACAACTTTTTTCTTATTTAGACACAATTATTTCGCATTTTTGTTATATTTTATGGGGGGGGTGATTATCAATATGTTACACAAAAACAACATTTCTAATATCTGGGCTGCTGGTTGATTCCCAAGCGAGTTATTTGTTCTAATTGGAAAGAATTATAAATTATATTCTTTAGAAAGATTGTTGACTTATTTTGCCATCTTTTTATGATTATGCACAATATAATAATGAAGGTGAAGATGGACAGTCAATTTAGAATCTTGTGCCGAAGTTGATGCCGACAGTGTAGTTGGGGGCGATGCCGTTGCGCGGGCCGGCATACACTTCGGGGAGATTTTTGCTGTGGCCGAAGCCCGTAGCGACACAGTTGAACGAGAGTCCGAGGAAGGCGTTGTCGGTAATATAGTAGTTGGTGCCTATGCCGAAACCGAAATTGAATCCCCAGCGTCTCATGCGGCCATCTACGCCGTTGAGGGTGTACCTGTTGTCGGCCATGGTCACGCCGCAGATGAGGTCGCACCATGCTTGGAAGTTACCGAGTCTATCGCTGTATATGCGCTGCTCGAAGTTAAGGTAGTCGAAGCTAGCCGACTCGTCGTTTGCGGGAAGGTTGGTCAAGGCAAAGCCATAACGTAGGCCGGAGGTCTTTCTGCCGTTGTGCGAGATGCCGAAGAACACAGACGGAGTCAGGGCGTGGATGCTTTCCTCAGCGTTGCCAAACATCGAGACAGCGGGGTGGCCGAAATAGGTGGACACACCCATGTTGACAGAGATTTCCAGCCCGATGTCAGTGCTGTCCTTCTGCGCGAAAGCCATGCCTGCAAAGAGCAAGGCGGCCAGAATTGCTGTGAGTCTTTTTTTCATGATGTAGATTTTAAGAATATTAAACAAAAATAATTTTTGCATTCTTGAGCCCATTCTTTTATGTGCATTTTGATGTTATCGGCCTTATTTTCAATTATTTTTATAAAACTTTTCGTTTCTTATTTCTGATGCAAAGGTACTACAAGCCAACAAAATACGAAAGGTTAATTGCACGGAAGAAATGGTAATTAACACGGAATTTTTCCGAAGATTTCTCTATTTCAAATAATTTTCGTACCTTTGCAAAATATTTAAAATGCTATACCACAATGCAGAAAGGCACTAGTCAAAGTATCCATGTAATTGACAACTCCATTAGGGAGCAGATGCAGCTATTTGACCGCTATGGCGACAACTTCTTTAGCGACACCATCTCGCTAATCATGAATTTCGAACCATATTCGCACAAGGTCGTGGTCGGCCGTCCCACCCGCACGCCCGACCACCGCGTGATACTTGTCCGCCGTGGAACGACGACCATCAATGTTTCCTATAATGACTACACCCTGAAAGAGGGTCACCTATTTGTCATTCCAGCAAACAGCGTGCTGATAAAAAAGGCACAGTCGGACGACTACAACGTATTCTGCATTGCATTCCGCATCCCCGAAATCGATCATCTTGGTCTGATTGATTATAAAGAGAGCCACATAGCCCTTTCCGACTCCGACCGCCGCATGGTAGAGAACTATTTCCGACTGCTGGAACAGCTCATCAAAAACCAAAACACCAATCGGCGAAGCGTGAACCACCTGATAATTTCCCTGCTTTACAGCGTTTACTCGCTGTATCAGGAATCCGTTCGTCCTGTTCCCCCGGTGCGTCCTGACCGCTCTCAAGAAATAATGAACGGATTCACACGCCTGCTGCTCGAACAGGAATATCCCGCCCGCAAGATGGAATTCTATGCCGACAGGCTGAATATCACCAAAGGCCATCTGGCCGACGTGGTCAAAGAGGAATCAGGCAAGACGACTATGGAATGGATCAACGAGCGCACCATCCTTCTGGCACAGGCCATGCTGGCATCGACAGATGAGGTGATAGAGAAGATTGGCGAGAACTTGTACATCGGTGACGCTTCGCAGTTCATCAAGTTCTTCAAAAAACACACTGGCGAGACCCCCAACGAGTACCGCAGGCGCATGAAAGCCTAATCAACTACCAAGATTGGTGGATAGATGTTTCGCACCTGAACATCTTGAAATCTGAACATCCCCCTTTTGCACTACTTCACAGTGCTGCCGTGGCACAGTGCTCTGCCCCATCGACACTGTCCGCCACCCACAAGCCAAGTCTTTTCAGTCAAACCAAGAAAAAAGCGTCAAGCAATTTCATGGGAAGACAGATCGCACAATAAATAATGTCGATCTGCGTTTCACCTATGTTATGAAACAGCGGCGCAGTCTTGGTTATTTTGTTATTGCTTTGGCGTTTACTTGCACTCCGGCATTTACCGCCGTTGCGCAGAACCCTCATGCCGCATATCCTACTTATGTGGGGAAGGTCAGTCCCCATCATCCTTCTCATATCCGCAAGGCCAGAAGTATCACATCGCTGCAGCCAAGTGGTTTCGACATATTGGCCGACATGGGCAGCATCACCCCTGTATTGATGGATGGCAATCTGGAGAGAAGTATTTTCACCACCTCCCTGGCCGCAGCATACAAAATCACTTTTTTGCAACATTTCAGCCTGTCGGTGGGGGTAGGTGCTCGACTCATCATCAGCAGCCTTTTAGTCACACCGCAAGTCTGCCTGGCCTACCAACCGCATTCGGTTAATTTCCAGCTTGCATGGGAACACGCTGCCATAGAGGGCGACTACAGCCTGGTGTATTTTGGCTTCTCTAAAGGATTGGGTCTTCGTGTCGGCCTCCTTCAGTGGAACAATCATTCCCTCTCCGCCTTCTACACCCTCACGGCCACCATACCTATCCGGCCAGCACACTAGAATGCGAGGTATTTTTGCCATAGATTGAGAAAAAATCGTATCTTTGCAAAAATGGAATTGAATTCCATATTTGCATAAGAAATATGCACAATAGTGATACTCAAACTATTCATTGCATTACTTGCCATTAAATATTATTCAAAATAGACATTATTATGAAAGTGATCTTAACTGGTGCGACGGGCTATGTGGGCGAGGGTGTGCTGCTGGCCCTGCTGGATGACCAGCGAATTGAAAAGGTGCTGTCGGTAGGCCGCCACAGCTGCGGTGTGTCGCACCCCAAATTGGAAGAATATCTGCTGCCCGACTTGATGGCACTGCAGGCTGGCGATACGCGGCTGAGCGGTTACGATGTGGTGTTCTTTATAGCCGGCATCACCTCGGTGGGTACGCCTAAGGATGTGTATAAGGTTATCAGCCAGGATATTCCCGTGCATTTTGCCGAGATAATGCCTTGCAAGGATCAGCTGTCGTTCATCTACCTGAGCGGTATGGGCACCACCGACAAGGGCCGCCAATACTGGCAGAAGGTGAAGAGTGGCACCGAGCAGCGCATTGCCGGCATGGGATTCAGGCACGCCTACGGCTGGAGACCCTGCTTCATGACACCTTATAAAGGGCAGAAATCCAAGCAGGTGAAGGCGCAGAAGGCGGCCAAGCTGTTCTATCCACTGTTCCGCCTGCTGGGCATGGCCTGCACGATGACCGAGATGGTGGATGCCATGTATAAGGCCTGTACCGAAGGGTATCATAAGCCCACGGTGGAAGCCCGCGACATTATCCGACTAGCAAAATAATCATGGAATCAATCAATTAAGCACAATATTACACGAACATGAAAGTATTACTTATCAATGGAAGCCCCCGACGTGAGGGCAATACGAATGTGGCTTTGAACGAGATAGCCAAGCAGCTGAACCAACAAGGCGTGGAGAGCGAGATGCTTTGGGTGGGCAACAATGCCGTGCGTGGCTGTATAGCTTGTGGGGCCTGCAAGGCAAATGGAGACAACCGCTGTGTATTTGGCGACCAGGATATTTGCAACGAGGTGATAGCCAAGATGGAGGAGTGTGATGCCATTGTGATAGGCGCTCCCGTGTACTACGGACAACCTGCTGCTCAGGCCCTTGCCATCCAGCAGCGAATGATGTATGCCGGCAGTGCGGTATTCCAGGGCAAATTGGCAGCCGCCGTGTGTGTATGCCGCCGAGGCGGAGCCACCGCAGCATTCCAGACATTGCAGATGCCATTCCAGATGTGCAACATGGCCCTAGTGGGATCGCAATATTGGAACATAGCCTACGGCCGCGCAGAAGGCGAGTCGGCCCAAGACATCGAAGGCATGCAGACCATGCGCACCCTGGCCAACAATATGGCATGGATGCTGAAGAAGATGCACGGCATAGCTACCACCGATGCTCCTGAAAGCGAGCCTTGGGCACCCATGCACTTCATTAGATAGCCGAATAGGTAGTCCGCTGGCAGAAGATTTGTTTCAGTCATACAATAATTCGGCTCAGTTTGCGTTATACGCAAAATAATAACTATTATCATGGGCACTACTTTGCAGCGACTTCCGATTGGAATACAGGGTTTTGAGAAAATCCGTGAAGAGGGTTTTCTCTATGTAGATAAGACTCGTCAGGTCTATGACCTTACGCATACCAATCAGTATTATTTCCTCTCCCGTCCACGCCGATTCGGCAAGAGCCTGCTGCTCTCCACCATCCGGCACTATTACGAGGGCCGGCGCGACCTGTTCGAAGGACTGTACATCGCCACCGTGGAGAAGGAGTGGAAGAAGCACCCGGTGCTGTATCTGGACTTGAATACAAATAAGTTCGACAAGCCAGAGGTGCTGGAAAGCAAACTGGACGACACACTTCACGAATGGGAAGAGGTCTATGGCGCTCCCGACCGCAATTTGCCATTGGGTATGCGTTTTGAAAAGGTGATTAGAAAAGCCCACGAGAAGACCGGCCTGCGCACAGTGATTTTGGTTGACGAGTACGACAAGCCCATGCTGCAGGCCATCGGCAACACCGAGCTGCAGGATGCCTACCGCGCTACGTTGAAAGGCTTTTATGGCGCATTGAAGTCGATGGACGAGCACATCCAGTTTGCCATGCTTACGGGAGTGACCAAGTTTGGCAAGGTGAGTGTGTTCAGCGACCTGAACAACCTCAAGGATATATCGATGGACCGCCGATACTACGACATCTGCGGCATCACCGAGGAAGAGCTCTTGGCGAACTTCCCCGCCCATATCGACCGCCTGGCCGAGGCCAACAGGCTGACACGTGACGAATGTATTGAGCGATTGCGCAAGCAATATGACGGATATCATTTTGAGGAAACTGCTCTTGGTGTTTACAATCCTTTCAGCGTACTGAACACCTTTGACCGGCAGAAATTCGGCAGCTATTGGTTCGAGACTGGCACGCCCTCGTATCTGGCCTATCTTCTGCGCACCCACAACTACAACCTCGAGCAGATGGCCACTTGCCAGACGTCGGCCAAGGTGCTCAACAGCGTTGATGCCAACAGCACCAACCCCATCCCCGTCATCTATCAGAGCGGGTACCTCACCATCAAAGGCTACGATGAGGAGTTTGGAACTTATCAGCTGGGTTTCCCAAACAAAGAGGTGGAATCGGGTTTCGTTGACTACCTGATGGCTTATTACACTCCGCTGAATGACACCGAGACAGCCTTCAACATTCAGTGCTTCGTGCAGGATGTCCGCGCCGGCCGCACCGAGCAGTTCCTGGAACGTCTGCGCAGCCTCTTTGCCGACACCCCCTACGAACTGGTCAAGGATTTGGAGAACCATTATCAAAACGTTATCTGGATTGTGGCCAAGCTGATGGGCTTCTATGTGCAGGCTGAATACCGCACCAGTCGCGGCCGCATAGACCTGGTGCTGAAAGCCCCCGACTACTGCTATGTGATGGAGTTTAAACTCGACGGCACCGCCGAGGAGGCTCTGGCGCAGATCAAAGACCGCAACTACACACTCCCCTTCCAGCTCGACGGACAGAAAATTATCCGCATAGGCCTCAACTTCTCCAAGGAGCACCGCAATATCGAGCGGTACGTGGTGGAGGAGTGTTAGAAGGGAAATTAGGACTCATATCCCTTGTTTCATGGATTTGCAATATCATTGCAAATGATACTAACATAGTCAATCAAATTAATGTTGATTGAAGTCGGCCGTGTTACTTTTTCGTTATTTTTGCATCTAACGTATAAAAGAAGGTTCACACGAGGTAACAATTGATATGAGCCGAAAAGAGGCAAAACATATAGAATTTGAGCAGATGCTGCGCCGCTCTCGCCGCATCCTGTATAGCGTATGCCTTGCTTTCACCGATTGCCAGCCCGCCAACATCGATGACCTCTATCAAGAAATCGTTGCCAACCTCTGGCATGGATGGCCAAAATTCCGTGGCGAAAGCGACCCCACTACATGGGTCTATCGCATCGCCCTCAACACCGCAGGTATGGAACTGCGAAAAAGGGGCAAAAGAGAACTATTGAGATCTCACCCCATTGACCCATGCCTACTTGACAGCCTTGCCGAGGCCTCCGACCCACGAAGAGCAGAACTCTACGAACTCATAGACCTCTTGCCTGATGAGGAGAAGAAGCTCCTGCTCCTCCACCTTGACCACCTCACTCATGCCCAAATTGCCCAAATTGCCGGCACCTCCGAAAATGCCGTCAAACAGCACCTATACAGAATACGCAAAAAATTAATCCAACTACATAAACATGAAGATGGAAAATAAAGACAATCATACAATCATGAGGTCTGACATTGTTGAGATAGAAGAAGATTCCCTCTTCGACGACCTTCAGGCCCTCTGGGATGAGCAGACCGCCCTTATCGACCGGCTTCTTGCCCAGTCCGACGCCACCCTTAAGGAATCTACTCCAAAGGGGCCGACCCCCTGCGCGCCCCTCCGACTGCGAATGCTGGCCGCCTATGTCGTCCTCACTGTGATCACCAGTGCCGCAGCCGTCTATTGGGGCATCCTCATTCCCTCGCTCGCCTACACCTCCATCGCCCTCGTTGTCAGCCTCGTAATCGAGTTGATATATATCCTCCTTGCTGCCGAATGCCTCTACCATACCGTCGGTCTCATCATTTTCGACCCCGCCCGTGTCGGCATACTCCGCATGTCGCGCCACTTACGCCGGTCTCACCTGCTGCCCCACTACTCCCCCACCCCCCTGCACCAACCCCAGAGCACGCAGGTTATTCGCAATCATGGGCCTTATGCCACATCATTGCAGCACCAAATCATTGGCGAAATACCTGTGCAAAGAATGCACCGGGCTGCTGCGGCCAGCATTGCCGCCGTCATTGCCCTAACGATCGTATCCTGCACTATCACGGGCACCGATGGCCTCCTCGTCACTCAAAACCACCCTGGACGTGCCGCCTCCATCGAAACAGTCAACCATTTCATCAGTCAACTATGAAATCACCAAACATCACAAAACAACTGACATCATGGCCTTTTATAATGGCTCTCTGCCTGCTGATAATCATCGGCACGCTAGCCGTCAAACTCTGGCCTCGCAACGTCCCCTACGACCAGTGCAGCGACATCTACAAGCATTATGCCAGTGTTGAGGGCATTGATGCCTCCTTCATCAAAGATTTCAAGGTCAACGACTCCGTCTTTGTCGATGTCACCCTGCTGGAGGCTAAAGACTCTGCCAGTTGGGCTGTTTTGATGCACGACTTCCCTGGACCGGATCTAAGTGATGAATTGCAACAAATAAGCATCTGTCGAGAAAATCTGGTTTTCACCCGACTTATCTCTCATGACGATTATATCCCCACTACCACTTCGGATCCCAATCGACATTATTTGCTTGCCATATCCCCTTACCTCCATATGCTTACCATATTTCATATTACAAATGATGACGAAAGTCATGCTGTTTATTGCCATAACTTTAACAAATCTATCAACTCTAAATAAATAGTTATTATGCGTAAAACATTTACAACGATCGCACTCATCACAGTGCTCGGAACTATGTCCGTCAGCTGCCAAAAAGATGATACAGTTAACCCGACAAACCTCGTTGCATAAAGCAACGACATCGTTTATACGGTGCGCTACTCCGTTGACGGCACATCGCACACCATCTCACTTGTTGGCAACAAGATGTGGCACGAATTCTTAGATCATCTGTTCGCCTTAGCCGAAGAGAGGCATACGGTCAGCTTCCGCAACGGTTATCTACGACAAAGAAACGAAGAAATACATCTGCTATGCAATCAAATAATATTCTCAAATAAACACCTAGCCTTTGGGGTGCTGCGGGGAAGTGGTTGCCTTGCCCTCGGAAAGCATACAGCCACCCCCACTCTCTGCACCTAAGGCACTTTTCTTAGCCTTTGCATTTCATAACGCAAAAGCGAGGTTATTATTTTATAAGACAAGATTTTTTCTATCACTCTTATTAGAAATCACCTATAAGTAACCCAAAGAACACTTTAACAACAGTCGTCTATTATGAAATGCCTTCTGTTCAGCCACTTTAAGATGTTCCGCCCTAAGGCGAACATCCAACCATCGCTATTGCTGTTGATGCTCCTGCTGTACCTGCCGGCGGCAAGAGCCCAGTCGCCCACCTCTCCCTACCCCGTCATCATCCACAGCTCCAGTCTAGCCTGCCAGCTCGAAGAACCCAAGCAGGGCTTCCGTACCGAGGACCCGAGTCCATGTCTCAAGGTGTGCGAGTACGCCGCCGAGAGCTACTCTGTCAACGCCAACCCAGGCTCATCCTACCAGTGGAGCGTCACGGGCGGCACCATAGTGGGCTCCGCCACAGGTACCACGGTCAACGTCACCTGGGGGCTGCGCGGTCACGGCACCATCAGCGTCACCGAGTGCCTGGCCAACACCTACAGCACCGCCAACCTCTGCATCGAGATTATTTCCTCACCCGAGGCCAGGTTTACCGTGCCGCCCGCCGACAAACACACATTCTGCGTCAAGCAGGAGGTGGCATTTCTCGACATCAGCACCATCGATTTTGGTACCATCGTCTCTTGGTCGTGGGACTTCGGCGACGGCACCTTCAGCTACGAGCAGAACCCCACCCACCACTGGGACACACCAGGTGTTTATTCCGTTGTGCTCACCGTTTACAACGAATGCCACTGCTCCAGCCAGTTCCAATACAATATCACAATCGAATACGGCACCCCCGCCACCATCGCCTGTACCGACATCGCCTGCCAAAACCAGCGCACCAGCTACACCTCCGACATCGAATGCGGCAACCAATGGTACGTCAAAGGCGGGCAGATCACTAATGCCATGGGCAACATGGTGGAGGTTCTTTGGAACGACCCCTCCAACCTGATTGACGGTTTCGGCATCGTCGCCTATTCCACCCAGGAATGCCCCGAGGCCTGCTCACGCTTCGCTGCCATCAAAGTCCCCGTCATCCTCGAGAACGCCACCATCTCCGGCGAGACCAATGTCTGTGTCAACAGGCAGTATCACTACGGACTCCCCGCATGGCCCGCCACCATCTTCGAGTGGCAGGTGGACAACCCTGCCGTGGCCACCATCGTTGACCCTAAGGACAAAGACATCTTTATCGACTTCCTCTCCGACGGAGCGGTCACCCTCTCCGCCCGCTACTACAACACCATGACCCACTGCAGCGGCACTGCGTCGCTCTCCATCAACATTCTCCCCCAATCCACCATCGACCCGCCCACATCCATCGACGAACCTGTCTGCCAGGGCAGCTCTGTCACCTTCACCCGCACGGCCGGCGGCACCGCCATCAGCAGCAACTGGACCGTCGCTCTCCCCGACGGCACCACCCAGTCCGCCTCCGACAGTTCGTTCACCGTCGCCTTCCCCATCCATGGCACCTCTGTCATCTCCGCCACGGGTGGCGGCTTCTGCGCCGCCGACCCTGTCACAGTCCAGGTCCTCCCCAAGCCCGCCAGACCCGCGGCCATCGTCGGCGAGAACTACGTCTGCGTGGGCCAGAGCTACGAATATACCGTACAGAACTACGCCCCCTCCCTGCGCTACATATGGAGTTTCGCCAACCCTGCCGACGGCTATGTGCTGAATAGCGACGGCGGCACCGCCACCGTGGTGTGGAACCGCACCCCAGCAGTACTCCAGGTACAGGCCGTGCTCCCCGAGTCGCCTTTCTGCGCCAGCGATTATGCCACCCTTAACGGCCTCAACCCCAACTCCGCCACCTACACCATTGCCATCGTCGGCAGCTCCGCATGCGGACATACTTTCGAACTGCGGCGCAACGGCCTCCCCTTCCTCTCCGCCAGCAACTATGAGTGGGAGCTCCACTTCTCTTCCACAACCAACACCTTTGCCAGCATTGTCGGCAGCCCCTACAAGTACCAGTGCGACGTGGTCTCCCACCTTATCTCCTCGCCCCAGCAGTGCACCGTGCGCTGCAAATATTGGATCTGCAATACCGAGCACATCATCGAGCTCCCTGCCATGTTCGCCCCAGCACCCACCCCTGTTGTGACCCCCAGTCCGTCACAGACCGTGTGCAGCGGCTCTCCCGTATCCTTTACCGTCACCAACAGTGCCGACTACTCCTCCATCACCTGGATCCATGAGGGCCAATCGCATAGCGGCAGCACCTACACCGCCACTTTCCACAACAATACGGGTAGCACCGTCACCAAGAGTATCACCGCGGTGTGCGTCACCCCCTGCGGCAGCCAGTTCACAACCTCCGTCAGCGTTCAGGTTCAACCCGCCATCTTGGCTTCTATACGTCTCAATCCCTCAGGCACTCGCCTCATTATCGATTACGACCCCAGTTTGCCATATTCCTTCAGCTGGTTTTATGAAGGCAACTCGTTGGCCTGCAACACCCCGTATTACGACATCCCCTATGACCAATATGGCAGCTACACCTGTCAGATAATAGATGGCCAGTGTACGCTTTCTCTTGACTATCGGTACGGATCCGAACTCCATCCTTGCGACAATTATTCGATTGAGCTGATTCATAACAAATGCGGAATGGTGACGGCCTCGGTTCCTGCCAACACCTTTAGTTTGGTGCACTGGATTTCATCACCCGATTTTCAGGTCAGCAGCGTCAGCAGCGATGGCTGCACTGCCACATACATTGCCACATATGCCGGATACTACCCCATCCAGGCCGAAGTTTCCTCACCTACCTGCACCGGCATACTGTCACTACAGGTGCCAGTTGGGTTGGTGGCCGACTTCGATATCCACTATGACTGCTCTGGCAGGGCACCTCATGCCTATCTGGAGAACAACTCTACCAGTTATCCTTATGGAAACCCCATCACCACGTCGGTGGCATGGAATGGCTCGAACACTCCTGTCACCTGCCCCTGCGACCTCACAGCCCCGCCGTTCGGTTTCCGGCCAGGTCAGCCATGTTCGTTCACAGTAACGGCAACAACCACCGATGCTAATGGCAACATCGTCAGTTGCTCACAAGACTTCACCATCACCTTGCCCGACAATGTCGATCCTCATTTCTCCATCAGCCCCAGCCAAGCCTGCGTGAACAACCCCATTAGCTTGATTCCGGATAACCAAAGTTTTCCGAGCTACCACTGGGACCTTGGTGGTGCGGCTTCAAATCATGTGTCGGTGATAAGGTCGTTTTCGCTAAGTGGTGACTATCGTATTACTTTGAGCGTTGTTGACCTATATGGATGCAGCAATGACAGTTCAATAATGGTACGTGTGAATGGAAACGACCTTGAAGGGATTATAGAGTATGACCCTGCGCCTGTATGCCTGGGCACCTCTGTCAATTTAAAATATCTCAACCAACATCCTATATCGACATCCATACTGGACACATATTCATACACCTGGGATCCAAATACTCCTTTGTCATCCATACCGCCCTACAGCAAGACAGTGAATACCCCGATGCTCTATACCCTCAATGTCAGAGACAACAATGGCTGCCAGTTCAACATGGGACCCGATGGTGCCAACATTATTGTGCCAGAGCCACCCGTAATCAGCGGCAGGCTGGACATATGCCAGGGCGACCCCGTAACCCTCCGCAGCATCTGCGGCAACCCCGCCACCATGCCCGACAACGCCTACCAGTGGTACTGCGACGGCAACGCCATAGCAGCCCCCCTGGGCACGCAGTCCGACCTCGTCAATTACCTTATCCCCCCTACCTCCTCGGCAAGCCACACCTTCCGGCTCGAGGTAACCTATGCCGGCATCGGCTGCTCCGCCAGCTGCTCCGCCACCGTCACTGTGCACCCCTTGCCCGCCACACCCGTCATCGACCCCAACCCCAACTACAACTGCAATCCTTACGCCGTTGACCTGCAAGTGTCAAATGTAGAGACTCAGGGCTCCTACTGCTGGAGCAACGGCGACAGCGCCCCGCCATAGCCGTACCCGAAGGCGGCGCCTTCAATGTCACTTACATATCCCCCTTCGGTTGCAAGGCCACGTCCCGCGACATCGTCATAACACGGTCGCCCGAAAGCTATTTCTGGACATTCCCTACGGGCTGTTATGTCATGTGCCCCGGCGACACACTGCAGGCCCACGGCCCTGCCAAGTTCTGGGACAACAGCGTATGGAAGTGGGAATTCTTCAACTACGGCACCTCCATCGCCCAGGGCGACCGCAACCACCCCGGCCTCGACAACTACGGCCTCGACCCACATCTCGTCATCACCGGGGCGGGCAGCTACGACATGTCGCTCGACAACGGCCACTGTGCCGAAACGGTCGGCACTGCCAATGTCACCTTGGCTCCTTCATGCTACAGCTGCAGCATCTTCATAGAGACCCACCAGTTCTGCCTCCGGCACGATGGCACGGTGATGCTCAACCTGATGGTGATTAACAACGAACTCATCCCACTCAACTACAACCTCGTAGTCCAGGGCGGACTGGTCTATACCGCCCATGGCACACTGCAGCCTGGTCCCAACCCCATCGCTCCAATCTTTGTGCCTTACGGTGTAGTCAACGTTGGCGACATGCTGGTAGGTCGGATCACCGCATTCAATCCAGACCCGAACGCCATACGCTGTTTTGTGGATTTCGACTATCCGGTTACCGACTGCGGCAAAGCCGCCGCCCTCATCGACTCCACCGACATGGACGGCATTCATACTGGCGCGCCATTCGACTTCAGGCTGTCGCCCAATCCCACCCGTGGCGGTGCCTACGCCTCGTTCTGCGGTGTCGGTGGCCATGCCTGTGTGTGCGTCATCGACATGAAGGGGCAGGAGATGATGCGCCGCGATGTGGCAGAAGGGGAGCAGAGAGTCTTCCTTGAGGTCAACAGCCTACCTCGCGGGGTATATATGGTCTGCCTCATGGGCGACGGCGAGCCCCTCTCGTGCCTCAAACTCATCAAGCAATAAATATTATCAACCTATCGTATTATCAAATATTACAATGACTTATGGACAAGTATCTTAAACTAATTGTTGCCGTTTTTGCCCTCTGCATTTTCGGTGTGCGGCTCCACGCCCAGTCCTTTCAGTGGGTCCACCAAGCGGGTCCGACCAGCGAAGATTCATATCTTAGTATAACTTCGCCTAGCAGGATATTCACCGACAGCAAGGAGAACGTTTACTTCTGTTTCGATTTTGAGGGTGTCAACGACCTGACAATTGCCGGGGAAAGGGTGTTTATATCTGAAGGTTTGGGACATAGGTGTGGTGGTGTCGCCTGCTACGACTGCCAGGGCGGATTAAAGTGGTATAGGACGTTCTTTGGGAAGAAGAAATGGGGCAATTATTATGACACCTTCTTAAACACCGCCGCCATGGTGAACGACACACTGATTTTCTGGTTCTACGGAATCTTTGACTCCGTTTATGTTTGCGACAGCTCGCAGGTGCTCGATAAGGTTGCCTGCAACCCAAACTATGCCCTCTGGCTGAGCACCGACAGTGGCAGGGCAATCCGCACAGCGCACACCGGTGCTCTGCTACAGATGCAGTATTACAACAATCGACTGCATGTTTTAGGTGGTTGCAGCGCATACGATACAATACCTGGCATGATGGACGACTCCGTTTACATACAGATTTTCACGCCCCAGGGCGAAAAGATCAGGCATCTTTCCTTAGATTATTCAAGCTATCCTGAGGCGGGACACCAATTTGCCGTATATCATGATAAGTACTACGTCTTGTACCCGATGGGGCTTACGGACAGCTGCCGGTTCGGCGAACAGCAATATACAGGGTATGACACCCTTGCGGGGAACACCGTCTTTGCCTGTTTTGACAGCACTGGCCGCTGCCTTTGGAGCCGGCTGCTAAATAGTCACTTACCTCTCTATAAGAGAGTGTCGAAAATCACAATTGATACGCTTACCGGCCTGATATACCTTGCAGGGCTCGGATGGCCTTACGGCCCTAATATGGCTCCCAATATGGCAACTTTTGACGGAGACACCCTTTGGAGTGACGAAGATTCCTATGGTTTGCTCATTTTGGCATGTTACGATACACTGGGCAATAAACAGTGGATGAAATACAGCCGTGGCCCGGGTGAGATGAGGGCGCGTTGTATAGAAATGTTGCCCGACCACAAGCTGGCCTTTGGTGGTGTAGCGGCCTATGGCGATGCGGTTTTTGAGGGGTTCCATACCAATGTCCCGTCTGACGGGTTTGCGACTCATTTCACAATCTACGACTGCGTGAAGGACAGTGTGGTGCTATGTCAAGTAAATCGTAGAGGGCAATGGATGGACCCCCCCATGCATTTCGCCACAGATAGGAACGGCAACCTGTATTTTGAGAGTCAGTTGTGGAAATTTGACTATGTCGTCTGCGGCAATGACACGCTTTACAGCTTCGGCGATGCTCACACCATCGTCTATGGCCGCTACGGCTGGGGCTGCGACACGGTGGCGCAATGGCCTGGACTCCAGCATTACACCCTCACCCTTAATGCCAACCGGGACGACATGGGGTTTGTGTCGGGCGCTGGCTCCTATGCCAGCCACTCGCAGATAGCAATATCCGCCACGCCCTACCCCGGCCACACCTTCGAGCGCTGGAGCGACGGCAGCAGTGCCAACCCTCGCACCGTCACCCTGGTATCCGACTCCGTAATCACCGCACTCTTCGCCAAGACCGAGGGCATTGCTGCTGACACGCACAGCCGCGACTTGCCGCATCTCTACCCCAACCCCGCCACCAGCCAGGTGCAGATCCTCGGCCTCAGTGGCGAGGCCCGGTATGTCGAAATCCTCGACATGACCGGCCGCACCGCCGCCACCTTCCAACACACCTCTACCCTCGACATCGCCCCCCTGCCACAGGGCAGCTACATCGTCGAAATCCATACCACCGACGGCCAGGTGCAGCACCTGAAGTTGGTGAAGGATAAATAGGTATATGGGTTTATGGGCTTAGTTGTTGCCCCTAAACGATTAAGCCCCTAAGCTCTTAAACTTGCCCCCCCAAGTTGGCAACATACCTACATGATATTTTAAAAGAAAACGATTTGATGTGTAAGGGCTAAAGCCTGGAGCCTTGGCGGAGTGCTGGCCTTATGAGAGCAAGGCTCTCAACGCCCACCACTCCACCAATTCTCCACCCCCTTTTTCAAAGGGTGCTCTTACACATCAAATCCGAAAACATTCCGACAGTCGAGCGTCCAAGAGTTCACTCTTGAGACCGAGCGAAAGGAATGTCAACGACCAGCGGAAGTTAACCTCCCTTCGGTCGCAAAAATATCGCTCACTATCGTGAGCAAAAACAAGAATGACTTCTTTCACACATTTGGTGCAAGGCATTGATCGTCAAATTGTATTTCATTTTTGCGACCGAAGGGAGCGACATTTTCGGAAATTTTCGCTGTTGGCAGGCAAGCCACCAAAGGCTTGCCGCTGGTGGTGAGGTTGGCGGGAGGGAGAGCATCCCGCAAGGGTGCTTTCACGCACGGCAAGCGCAACGCCAGCTTACGCCCTGCCGCAAAGCAGGGCTGCCAACAGTTTTTTTTTAAATATCATGCGAGTATGCTGCCAACTTCTGCCACAAAAGGCGCACTATAGGATAATCACAATAAATAATGCCAATCTGCGTTTCATCATATGTTATGAAACAGCGGCACAATATCGGGTATTTTATCATCACACTGGCGGTAATCTGCGCCACGGCGATGACCGCCAATGCGCAGCGACCACATGCCGCTTATCCAACTTATGTGGGGAGGATTAGTCCTCACCATACTGCCCATATCCGCAAGGCCAGAAAAACCACAGCGATGGAGCTGAGTGGATTTAAAGTGCTGGCCGACATGGGCAGTATAACCCGGTCATTGACAGATGGGAGACTCGGAAGAAGAGCTTTTACATTCTCATTGGCAGCAGCATACCAAATCACTTATTTGCAGCACTTCAGCCTGTCGGTTGGGGTGGGGACACGCCTCATCAACGACGACCTTTTCGTCACACCCCAAGCCAGCCTGGCTTACCAGCCGTACTCGGTTAACTTCCGCATTGCCTGGGAACGTGCCATAGAAGGCGACTACAGCCTGGTGTATTTTGGGGTTTCGAAGGGACTGGGTTTTCGTGCCGGCCTCTTGCAGTGGGCCGAACATCCTCTTTCCGCATTCTACACCCTCACGGCCACCATTCCTATCCGACCGTCGCACTAAGAGTTTGTACTTTTTTGCCATGGATTGAGAAAGCATAAATGATATTGAACTCGACGATTATTGAAGAAAATGAGGCTATACTCTTGGGGGGACGATTGGCTGTGATTGGGCAGGCTATGAGTCGGTATGACAGGGAGAAAGGCTATGCAATATGGTGTGGGAAACGCATGGTGCCGGAGTCAGATTGAATGTTTTTTCAATTAGTGATATAATAATATTATGATTTTTGCGTTTATTCCTATTATTTTTTGAAAATAACAAACAACAAACACTACAATGGAGCTTTCAACCATCTTAGCCGTATCCGGCAAACCCGATTTGAATGAATTGGTATCACGCACTAAAACTGGTGCTATCGTTAAGAACCTTGTAACCGGCGTGAAGTTCCCGGTTTTCGCCACTAGCAGCATCAGTCAGCTGAGTGAAATCCGCATGTTCACCGTCAACGACGAGAGACCTCTGGAAGAAGTTTTCGAGAGCATCTACAAAGTGCTTGACGCCAAGCCCACTGATTTCGACCCCAAGAAGGCCGACAACGACACCCTCTTTGGGCTGATGGAGAAGGTGCTGCCCGACTATGACACCGAGCGTGTGCATGCTTCGGACGCCAAGAAACTGTTTTCTTGGTACAACATCCTGCTCAACGCCGGCAAGCTGACCCCTGCTGAAGAGGAGCCCAAAGCCGAATAATGCCGATGTGTGCCTTTGTGGGTTGCTGACGCACGAAACAAAAAAGCTTAACACCCCCGACCTTTGGGTACGGGGGTATAATTTAAAAATATTGAATATGAAGAAAATAGTTTTAGTATTTGGTGCGTTGGCCTTGCTGGGTGCCGTGTCTTGCAAGAAAGACAACCCTGAGGCCGTTCCCACTTATGCCGAAGGCAGATATCAGCCTGTTGAGAAGATTGCCACCATTAGCGAGGATGGCAACCTGACCCAAGAATGGACATGGAGTGATAATAATTTGGACCACATTGTGATGGCTGGTTCGGGTATGACCACAATCAGCTATACTGGCGACTTTATTTCTAAGGTGGCCAACACTGGCGGCCAGAAAGAGGAGTTGCGCTACACCTATGCCAACAATGTGTTTGCAGGTTGCGACATATACTATAATGGCAACGAGGCTATCAATTTCAGCAATATGATGCATGGTGCCAATGGCAAGATAAGCAGTGCCGATATGAAGATTGCCGATGGTTTCCTGCTGTCGATGATTGGCGATTTGTTTGGCAATGGGGGCGGCTTGTTCAAGACCTTGGGCAAACCCCTCACCAACCAGCTTGCAAATATTGCCAAGATGCGCAGCCAGATGAACAACGGCAAGTTTGAATTTGGCGGTACTACTATGAATATGAACATGGTGTGGGACGGCGATAATCTGAAACAGCAGATTATCCACGGCGATATCACGATGAATATCACCACTGAAGATATCGACCTTTTGAGTCAGTTCCTCCCCATACCTGATGAATATAAGAGCCTCATCGAATTGGCTATGATGCTGGGTGGCGGCCGTCTGCCAATCAACATTGCCTATAACGACACTGCCAACTGCACCTACGACAACAACTACAATCCCATGTTCTGCAACTGGACGCAGATGTTCTCGCCCCAGAATCTGTCGATCAACAATGCCACCGTGGTGGAGCACCACGGAGCCATGACAATGGGCATCACGATGATGGGTCAGACCACCACTTTGGCCAACAACCCCCTCAATTCGACCGAAACCTATATCTACGAATACAACGACAAGAAGTATCCCACCCGTGTGAGTGGCGAGACTAATGTCATTTATACTTATAAACAATGATTTACAGCGAAAAAGACCAACGTTTCAAACGTTATACCATCACTTCGGCCCTGCCCTACGCCAACGGCCCTGTGCATATCGGACACCTGGCCGGCGTGTATGTGCCTGCCGACGTTTATGCCCGCTATCTGCGTAGCGCTGGCGAGGAAGTAGTTTTTATTGGCGGTAGCGATGAGCACGGTGTGCCCATCACCATCAAGGCCCGCAAAGAAGGTGTCACCCCTCAGGACATTGTAGATCGCTACCACGGCATTATCAAAGAGTCGTTCAAAGAGTTAGGTATCTCTTTCGACATCTATAGCCGCACTTCCAGCCCCGAGCACCACAAGACCGCAGCAGCCTATTTCAAGAAACTGTTTGAGGAAGGCAAGTTTGTGGAAAAGACCTCGATGCAGTATTATGACGAAGAGGCTCATCAGTTCCTGGCTGACCGCTATATCGCCGGCACCTGCCCCCATTGCGGCAATGAGCGCGCCTACGGCGACCAATGCGAAGCCTGTGGCACCTCGCTGAATGCCACCGACTTGATCAACCCCAAGTCGGCTTTGAGCGGCAATCCTCCTGTGATGAAGGAAACCAAGCACTGGTATCTGCCTCTGAATGAGGATGAACAGTGGCTGCGCGAATGGATTTTGGAACAGCACAAGGGCGATTGGAAGACCAATGTATATGGCCAGTGCAAATCGTGGATTGATGCCGGTTTGCAACCCCGCGCCGTGACCCGCGATCTGGACTGGGGTGTGAAGGTTCCCGTGGAAGGTGCAGATGGTAAAGTGCTGTATGTGTGGTTTGACGCTCCTATCGGCTACATCAGCTTCACCAAGCAGCTGAAGGGCGACGACTGGGAAAAATGGTGGAAGAACGACGACACCAAACTGGTGCATTTCATCGGCAAGGATAATATTGTGTTCCACTGCATTATCTTCCCCTCGATGCTGAAGGCTGACGGCAGCTATATCCTGCCTGAGAATGTGCCCGCCAATGAGTTTCTGAACCTTGAAGGCGACAAAATCAGCACCTCGCGCAACTGGGCTGTATGGCTGCACGAATATCTGAAAGAATTTCCCGGCAAGCAGGATGTACTGCGCTATACCCTTTGCAGCAATGCTCCTGAAACTAAAGATAACGACTTCACCTGGAAGGATTTCCAGCTGAAGAATAACTCCGAACTCGTAGCCATCCTCGGCAACTTTGTGAACCGCACATTGGTGCTTACCCACAAGTTCTACGAAGGTAAAGTGCCTGCCGCTGGCGCATGGGGCGAATTGGAGAACGAAGTAATTAAGGAAATGGCCGGTGTGCCCGAAAAGGTGGGTCGCAGCATTGAGACCTATCGTTTTCGCGAGGCACTGTCCGAGATGATGAATCTGGCACGCCTGGGCAACAAGTATCTCACTGATACCGAGCCTTGGAAACTTATCAAGACTGATCCTGAGCGTACTGCCACCGTGATGAACCTCTCACTGCAGATTTGCGCTAACTTGGCTGTGCTGTGCGAGCCTTTCCTGCCTTTCACTGCCGAGAAGATTCGCAAGATGATGAACCTCAGCGAGGGTCTGCGCTGGCGCGATGCCGGCAATGCCGAGCTGCTGGCCGCTGGCACCCAGATGGAGAAACCCGTGCTGCTGTTTGAGCAGATTGACGATGCCACCATCGAAGGTCAAGTAAACAAGCTGGTTGAGACCAAGAAACAGAACGAGTTGCAGGCTTGGGCACCCAAGAGTGTGAAAGAGACTGTTGCATTCGATGATTTTGGCAAGATGGATATCCGCGTGGGCACTGTGCTGGAATGCGTAAAGGTGCCTAAGGCTGACAAACTCCTGCAGTTCAAGATTGAGGACGGTATGGGCACCCGCACCATTGTGAGCGGCATTGCCAAGTTCTATCCCGAGCCGGAGAAACTGGTGGGCATGCAGGTGTGCTTTATTGCCAACTTCGCACCTCGCAAGTTGAAAGGCGTTGAGAGCCAGGGTATGATACTGAGTGCTGAGGATAAGGACGGACGTTTGGTACTGATTACCCCCAGCCAATTAGTCACTCCTGGTTGCAACGTAGGCTAATTGAATGATTGTATTACTTTTAGGCGGCAACGGGCTGTTGGGTCACAATGTGCTGAACCAACTTCTGCAGCAAGGTCATGAGGTACATGCCTTGCTGCGGAATCCAGCCGCCTTACATTTTGACACATTCCCTAACCAACATCTGCTTCGCATTTTCAAAGGATCACTGTTAGCTGACGACGACCTTAACCAAGCTGCCAAAGGATGCGAAGCCATTATCAATTGCGCTGGAGTGACCGACATGTCGCTCTTAAAATATAGCCACTACTTACCCGTAAACAGAGATTTGTGCGACAGATTGATCGAACTGATGAAACATCATGGAATCAATCGTTTGGTGCATACAAGCACTGCCAATACCATAGGATACGGCACACCTGAGCGTTGGGCCGACGAGGAATGTGCTATGCAATCGCCTTTTGCCGAATCATTTTATGCCCAGAGCAAGAAGGAAGGGGAAGAAAAACTACAAGCCGCCGCCAAGCAGCACCCTGATTGGCACATTATCATGGTCAATCCCGGATTTATGATTGGCGCATACGACACCAAACCCAGTTCGGGGACTTTGCTCCTGGCAGGCTATCGCAAACCGATAATGGTGGCACCCAAAGGTGGTAAGAGCTTTATTCATGTGAACGATGCCGCAACCGCCATTGCCAATGCACTGACCCAAGGCAGACACGGTGAGCGATATCTGCTAACCGGCGAGAATCTTTCATTACGGGAATTCTACCATATTCAAAAACAGCAGTGCGGCTATGGCCAATACATATTGAGTGTTCCCAACTGGCTGTTAGCCTGGGCCGGCTGCATAGGCGACGCGCTGCGCAAATGCGGAATACAGACCCAACTCTCTACCCGCAATGTGCGCCAACTGATGGTTGGCGAATATTACGACAACCAGTTGGCACGAATCGAACTAGAAATGCCTGCAACAAAGATTGAGAAAGCCATTGAAGATTTTTTCAACTGGTATCTGGCGACTACACAAGATAAGCGTTAGCATATTTTTTAGAAATAAAAACAATAATAAACGATTATTCACGTTTTTCTGACAAGGACAATTAAAAATATTGTATATGAAGAAAATATTTTTCCTTTTAGTTATTGCATTGGCAGTAGGTGCCTGCCAAAACAAGGCAAACAACGAGGTTGAGAAAAAAGGTTCGTCGGGCAAAACGTTAGAGATGATGATCGTTGCCGATAAGAACGTTTATCAGAGAGAGGTGAAGGAATTTCTTGACTCAATGTTTGCATCTCCACAAATCGGACTTCCTCAACCTGAGAGCAAATTCGACTTGGTGAACATTCCCAAATCGTCGTATGAAAACTCCGAGATGTTCCAAAACCATCGCAATATCATCTTATTGGACATCAATCCGAACAATCCGAACAAGGTGTATATGCAAATAGACCAATATGCAGCACCCCAAGTAGTATTTGATTTTGCAATGACTGATATTGCTACTTTGAAAGAGAATCTGCTGAAATATGAATCGGTAATCTTGCGCGAAATCTACTCGGCAGAGCACCGCAGAGTGATTAAAGCTTTCAAAGGAATGCAGAACTATAACCTGACCCAGAAAGTGTACGACAAATTTGCCTTTAACTTGATGTTCTCCAATGAATTTCAATGGGCAAAAGAGGACGTTGACTTTGCATGGATACGCAAAGAGGCCAAAGACTTTGGCCTGGGTATTTTGGTTGACGTGTTCCCCTATGAGAATCAGAATGTTTTCACGGAGCAGAAGATCCTGGATCGTATGGATACCATTATGAAGCGACATGTTCCGGCAAGCAAAGACAGCAGCTACATGGGGTTGGAGCGACGCAAGAATGAAAGCGGAGAATATCTGGCGCCTATCGTTCTTAAAACAGTGGATTTCCCCAATAGCGAATATTGTGTAGAGACCCGTGGATGCTGGCGTGCATTTGGCGACTTTATGGGTGGTCCTTTTGTAAGCTATACCCTTTTATCGCCCGACAAAAAGAACGTTATCATGCTGACCGGCTATGTGTATTGTCCGCGCAACAAGCCTTGGACAAAACGCGATTTGCTGATGCAGGCAGAAAGCATTTGCTGGTCAATCAATTGGGATAAATGAGAAGAATATTTTACCTGTTAGCGATATTCGTCCTGCTCTCCTTCACAGTGAGAGGGCAGGGCTTTTTGTCACGTTCGGAAATGGGATTTTCGATAGGTGGAATGAATTATTTGGGCGACCTGAACGACCAAAGCATGTTTGGCACCGTGAGTCTTGCCGGAGGATTGATGGCCAGATGCAATCTTGATTCAAGATGGGCAATCTCCATTGGCGGCAACTACGGACATGTGAGCGGAGGCAATCCTGATGTGGACGCACTGCGCAATTTGAGCTTTAGATCGTACATCGCCGAGGGATTTATTCGAGCAGAATTCAACTTCTTGCCCTATGGACTTGGCTCCGGCACACTAAAACGATCCACACCCTATTTATTTTGCGGTATCGGATTCTTCAAATTCAATCCACAAGCTCAATACATCAATGCATCGGATGGAACTTCTGAATGGTATGACTTGCAACCACTCGGCACAGAAGGACAAGGCAGTTCGGCTTATCCTGACAGAGCTAAATATCAATTAATTGATGTGTGCATGCCCTTTGGGTTGGGGTACAGGTGGCGCATATCACCCGGATTACACCTTACGGCCGAATACGGGTGGCGAAAAACTTGGACAGACTATTTAGACGATGTGAGCACCACTTATGTGGGAAGCAGTGTGTTGTTAGGCCCCGGAGGGGGCGGATCGATAGCCGCACAACTTGCTGATAGAAGTGGTGAAGTGATTCCTGGATATGTGAACAGTCCTGGAATTAAACGTGGCGACGACTCGCTGACCGATTGGTATTCATATTTCAGCGTCACGCTTTCATTCTCGGCCGAATTGCTATTTGGATGGATGAGAGGGAAAAGATGTGAGCTATAATAGTTTGTAAAAAGAAATACGAATTGAAATGATAATATTATGAAACTTGAAGACATTGACAAATCGCGTGTACCACAACATGTGGCCATTATTATGGATGGGAATGGACGCTGGGCTCAGAAGCAAGCGCACAAGCGCATTTTTGGGCATCAGAATGCAATGACTGCAGTAAGGCAGGCTGTTGAGGCCGCAGTGGCCAGCGGAGTCAAATATCTGACATTATATACTTTCAGTACCGAGAACTGGAATCGCCCACAGGATGAAATAGATGGCTTAATGGAATTGCTTATCAAAGCCGTGCGCGATGAGACTAAGACACTGATGGATAATAATGTGAAGCTGGAAACAATCGGTGAAACAGAACGTATTCCAGAACGGTCGAGGAAGAAATTGCAAGAATGTATTGAGCAAACGTCGGGCAACACCGCACTCACACTTGTACTGGCTCTAAGCTATAGTGCCCGTTGGGAAACTGCCATGGCACTAAAATCGATCTGCAAAGAAGTGGCAGAAGGACACCTTAGCGACAAGGACATCACCGAGGACACCCTGCATAACTATCTTGCTACCAAGAACTATCCCGACCCAGACCTACTGATTCGTACTGGCGGCGAATTGCGCATCAGCAACTTCTTACTGTGGCAGATGGCCTACACCGAGTTTTATTTCAGCGAACAGCTATGGCCGGATTTCCGTCACGAAGATTTCTACGATGCTATTGTAGATTTTCAGCGTCGCCAACGCCGATTTGGTAAAACAGGAGATCAAGTTTCGGGTAAATAATTGCAAAAATAAAATAAATTGCAATAATTATATAATAAAAAAAACAAAATAGAGTTATTAATTGGCTAGGTGTATAAGTGTTTGGCCACTTATTTGCCATTTTATTATATAAAGACTAGACTAATTTGACTGAATGAAGAAATTATTTCTTATACTGACTCTCCTCTTTGCGCTGACATACTCATCGCAAAGTTTTGCTCAGATTGTGGTGGGCAATCAGGAATACGACATTGACTACCTTACGCCAAAAGTATATGAAATTGGTGGTATCACTTTTTCGGGTGCTGAGAATTATGACACCCGAATGATTTTGTTGATAGCTGGTTTGCAGGTGGGCGATGAAGTGCGTGTGCCTAGCGACAAGCTTGCCAATGCCGTTGACCGATTGTGGAAGCAAGGCCTATTTGAAGATGTGCAGATTTATGTGACACGCATTCAGGACAATAAGATATTTTTCGAGATTGAATTACGCAGCCGTCCCAAGCTTGCTGGCTTTGAGTTCCATGGCGTTAAAAAGAACGAGGTTGACAAGATTAAAGAGGAAATGAAGATTGCTGCTGGCGACGTGGTTACCGAGAATCTGCTTACCAATTCTAAGAACAAAATACGCGCCTACTACCTTGGCAAAGGCTACACCAACGTGAAAGTGAATGCAACGACTTACGTTGACACTACCCAGAAGTATAAAGACGAGCGAGTGATAGTATCATTTGACGTTAAGACTGGCAAAAAGGTAAAAATTGACTCCATCCTTTTTGAAGGCAACGACAGCGTTTCTGCCAATAAACTGATGCAACAAATGAAGAATACCCATGACGTTAATTATTGGAAGAAATTCTTTGTTTGGACACCCGGTTTCTGGAAAGCTTCTAAATATCAAGAGGCAAAATTTGATGAGGATTTGGAAAGCATCATCACTTATTATAACGAACATGGTTACCGCGACGCCCGCATCATATCTGATACCGTGTACCTCAAACCTCCTGTAGCTGACGAAAAGCTCGACAAATACATGATTAAGATAAAGGTGCACGAAGGCAAAAAATTCTACTTCAGAAATATCAATTTCTCGGGCAACACCATCTACCCATCCGATTTATTAGCAAAGCATTTGCGTATCAATAAAGGCGATGCCTACAATCGCACTATGCTTGAAATGAATTTGAGATACAATCCTTCTGGCACTGACATTACCTCCATGTACATGGATAATGGCTATCTTTTCTTCAAAGCCACTCCCGTAGAGGTGGGTGTCCAGAACGACTCGATTGATATTGAAATTCGAATCGTAGAAGGCAAACAGGCTCGCATACGAAACGTAATACTGGAAGGCAACACCATCACCAACGACCGTGTGATTATGCGCGAGCTCCACACTCGTCCTGGCGACCTTTTCAGTCGCGATGCCATCATGCGTAGCCGCCGTGAGCTTGCCACCCTTGGGTATTTTAAAGAAGAATCCATCATGCCCGATGCCAAACCCAACGAGAAAGATGGTACTGTGGATGTTGTATATAAAGTGGAAGAAGGCAACACTAGTCAGATCCAGTTGCAAGGCGGTTATGGAGGAAAAATGATTATCGGCCAATTAGGCCTTACCCTCAACAATTTCTCCGCACGCAACATATTTAACAAAAAAGCATGGATGCCTTTACCTGCTGGCGACGGACAGAAACTTGCAATCAACATGATTACCAACGGAACATACTACACCGCATTCAATGTTTCGTTCACAGAGCCTTGGTTAGGCGGCAAAAGACCCCAAGCACTTGGTGTTTCGCTCTATCATAATCGATACACCAATGGATTTAGCTATTCGAAAGAAAGTCCCAACTACTATAGCTTATTCCTGAGCGGTGCCGCAGTATCGTTGTCGAAACGACTCAAATGGCCCGACGACTACTTCATTATCTCACACAGCCTGGCATTCAAGCACTACAACTTGCACAATTACCGCCTGCTTGCCGGCTCCACATTTACCGATGGTCAGGCCAACGAATTCGCATATGGCTTAAGCATCGGTCGAAACTCACTTGATTCGCCTATCTATGCTCGCAGCGGTTCGGAGATATCCATCTCTGGCTCAGTAACTCCCCCCTACTCGCTCTTCAGCAACAAAAATTACTCGGAGATGAGCGCACAGGACAAATATCGCTGGGTGGAATATTATAAAATTAATTTCAGAGGCTCATGGATGCTTAACCTCATTGGCGATGTGGTACTTAACGCACGAGCCAGATTTGGTTGGTTAGGCTATTATAATAAGAATGTGGGTACTTCACCCTTCGGACGTTACTTTGTGGGTGGTAATGGTTTGAGTTCATGGATGATGGACGGTAGTGAGGTAATTCCTCTTCGCGGTTATAAAGATCGTTCCCTCAGTCCTACCGATGGTTCATCCGTATTTGACAGATACGTCCTTGAAATCCGCCAACCTATTATTGAAAGCGCTAGTGCTACTATCTGGGTGCTTGGTTTCCTCGAGGGTGGTAACAGCTGGAGCGATATTCGCGAGTTTCAGCCTTTCAAACTCTACAACTCCGCAGGTCTTGGCGTAAGAGTTTATATGCCTATGTTCGGTCTTATTGGTGTTGACTGGGGTTATGGATTTGATGGTGAATTTGGCGGATCTCAGTTCCATTTCAGCATCGGACAAAGTATTGATTAATAATTCATCAACATGAAGAAAGCTCTCGTTTCAATACTATTTATCTTCGCAATAGCATCAACAATGCTTGCGCAGAAGTATGCCTGTGTCAATACCGAGCAGATTATGAATAATATGCCCGAATACAATCAGGCAATGAACAAGATAAATAAATATATTGAAGAGTGGCAAAAGGAACTTCAGGCCAAACAACTTGAAATTGATGAATTGAGAAATCAATACCAACAGGAAGCATACTTATTGCCCGACAACCTGAAACAGCGTCGTCAAGACGAAATTCGCAACAAAGAAACCGAATTGCGCACACTACAACACCAACGCTTTTCAACAGGAGGTGATCTTGATCAGAAACGAATTGAACTGATGAAGCCAGTACAAGACCGCTTATACAATGCTATCGAACGTATTGCCCGCGAGAAGAACTACGCATTTGTATTCGACAAAGCATCTTCTAATACAATATTATTTGTAGGCGAAAAATACGACATCAGCAATCAGGTGTTAGAGATGTTGGGGGTAAAACCTGGCACAAGTAGCGATGGTTCGGGTATGACTAGTGGCACAAAAAACAATAACAACAATTCGTCAAACAATAGCTCTAGTAGTAAAGCGCCAACTAGAGCATCAAAATAGTGAATAATAAATAAAAATTATACAACAATGAAGAAAGGAATTATCGTAGTTATGGTAGCCCTGCTCGCTTTTGCCGGCAGCGCTATGGCACAGAAAACCATCAAACTCGGTCACATCAACTCCAACGAACTGATGCAGATCATGCCCGGTCGTGACACTGCCCAGAATCTGTTGCAGAAAGAAGTGGAAGAACTTCAGGCAGAAATGGAAACGATGAAAAAAGAGTATGAAGCTCGCGTAAACGACTATCTGGCTAAGAAGGACCAGCTCTCCGAGCTTATCCGCAAAACCAAAGAGAGCGACCTCCAGACTATGGGCGCTCGTATCGAAGAGTTCCAGCAGAATGCCCAGAACCTCCTTCAGGAGCGCCAGGAAGCCCTGCTCAAACCCATCGTTGACCGTGCAAAAGCTGCTATCGAAGCCGTTGGTAAAGAGAATGGCTACACCTATATTCTCGATTCTGGCGTTGGAGCAGTGCTTTACTCCCAGGATAGCGACGACATCATGCCTCTTGTGAAGAAAAAACTTGGCTTGAAATAATCCTATCGTTATAGAAACGGTGAGAAGTGGTTCTTCATATCACTTCTCACTTTTTCGTATTTATAAAAAACGAGAGACATCATTACTACAATACAGCAATCATCACCTAATAACAGAGCATCTATGTTAGTCAAAACCTATGGAAGTGCGATATATGGCGTCAATGCATTGATGGTCACTGTGGAGGTAAGCGTTGACAAAGGTGTTGGATTCTCGATGGTAGGACTGCCCGATAATGCAGTGAAAGAGAGTCAGCAACGCATAGCCACAGCCATCAGCCAATATGGTTTGCATATTCCAGGAAAGAAAGTTGTGGTGAACATGGCGCCTGCCGACATAAAAAAGGAAGGTGCCGCATACGACCTTACGATAGCCATAGGCATATTAGCAGCCGCAGGCAATATGAAGGCCGACGAATTAGATAAATACGTCATTATGGGCGAATTGTCTCTCGATGGTAGCCTACGTCCAATTAAAGGTGTCTTACCCATTGCAATTGAAGCGCGAAGGAAAAAATATAAAGGCATCATTGTTCCTATCGAGAATGCACGTGAAGCAGCCATTGTGAATAACCTCGAAGTGTATGGCGCCGATAATATCAAACAGGTAATTGACCACCTTAATGGCGAACAACTACTTGAACAAAAAATTGTTGACACAAGAGCCGAGTTTGCTAAACATCTAAACCAATACGAATACGACTTTGCCGATGTTAAAGGGCAGGAAATCCTCAAACGCGCGTTAGAAATAGCCGCTGCCGGAGGGCACAATGTAATCATGATTGGACCTCCAGGTTCTGGCAAAACCATGCTGGCCAAACGGATGCCATCCATCCTCCCACCACTTAGTCTGGAAGAAGCTTTAGAAACCACACAGATACACAGCGTAGCTGGCAAAATGAATAAGGAGGATTCCTTGCTGGCAATCCGTCCGTTTCGCGCACCACATCACACCGTATCAGATGTCGCCCTGGTAGGTGGTGGCACCAACCCGCAACCTGGCGAAATATCTTTAGCCCATAATGGTGTTCTTTTTCTCGACGAGCTGCCAGAATTCCGCCGTTCGGTGTTGGAAGTACTACGCCAACCTATGGAGGAACGAAGAGTGACCATTTCTCGTGCCAGAATGTCGGTTGACTATCCAGCCAGTTTCATGTTAATTGCTGCCATGAATCCGTGTCCTTGTGGCTATTACAATCATCCAACAGTTCAATGTACGTGTCCGGCTGGGGCGGTAAAGAAATACATGAACAAAGTCTCGGGGCCACTTCTTGACCGAATTGATATTCAAATTGAAGTCATTCCTGTCCCATTCAGTCAACTAGCCAACGAAAAACCAGGCGAACCTAGTGCCGTTATCCGAGAACGAGTTATAGCTGCACGTCAAATCCAACATGAAAGGTTCAAGGACAATCCTGGAATACACTGTAATGCGCAAATGAGTAGCAAGCTATTCCAAAAATATTGCATACTGGATGCTCCCTGTCAGGAGATGATGAAACTGGCAATGGATCGCCTCGGTCTCTCGGCAAGAGCTTATGATAGAGTTATTAAGGTGGCACGTACTATTGCCGACCTTGACAAAAGTATCAATATATCCAAAGAACACCTTGCCGAAGCACTAACCTACCGCAGCCTCGACCGCGACAGTTGGGGTAAATAAAAGCATAAATATTATGGTAGAAAAAAATATAATAGAAATCAAAAATAAAAAGGCCGAATACGAATATTTTCTGCTGGATGATTATACAGCAGGAATTGTACTCACCGGTACCGAAATCAAATCCATACGCGACGGCAAGGCCAATCTAACGGATGCATACTGCGTATTCATCGGCCACGAACTATTTGTTCGCCAGATGCATATCTCTGAATACCGATTCGGATCATACCTGAACCATCCGGCCAAACGTGATCGCAAATTGCTCCTCAACAAGAAAGAGTTGCACAAATTACAAAACAAGATTAAAGAGCGTGGTTTCACCATCATCCCTGTCAAACTGTTTGTCAATCCACAAGGAAGAGCCAAACTGCTCATATCTCTTGCTCGGGGTAAGAAATTCTATGACAAGCGCGAAAGCATCAAGGAAAAAGATACCAAACGCGATATGCAACGCAACTATAATCTGTAGAGGCTGATGAAAGTATTCAAATTCGGCGGAGCATCCGTCAATAGCACTGCTGCTGTACGCAATATGGCGGCAATTGTCAAAAAATACTATGGTTCCCCACTGGTCATTGTAGTATCCGCTATGGGCAAAACCACAAATCGATTAGAGCAGTTAGTTCCCGGTGTTCGACCCAAAGCAGAGCATCCTGCTTTGCTTGAACAACTACGCGACTACCACATGAATATTATTCGTGAGCTTTTTACCGACACGCAACATCCCGTATTTCATGATTTCGAAACACTGTTTGATCAACTAACCAACACCTCGTCAAAAAATCCCACCAACTACAATTACGACTACGACCAGACAGTAAGTTTCGGCGAATTAATTTCCACCACAATTATCAGCCACTATCTCAACTCCATCGGTTTAGAAAACAAATGGATAGATGTACGCCAGGCCATACGTACCAACAGCCATTACCGCGAAGGAATAGTTGATTTTGACGATACAAGAAAAAAATCACAACAGATATTTACTGGATCAACCACTTTTGTCACACAAGGCTTTATTGCAGGTAATGATGAGGGATTCACCACCACGCTGGGGCGAGAAGGTAGCGACTACAGCGCCGCAATCCTATCATACTGCTTAGATGCCGAAAATATGACTATCTGGAAAGATGTGCCAGGATTCTTAAACGCCGACCCGAAATATTTTCACGACACCGTCAAAATAGAGCAAATACCTTACAATGAAGCCATTGAACTTGCCTATTATGGAGCCAGTGTCATCCATCCTAAGACGGTTAAACCCATACAAAACAAGAATATCGAACTCCATATCAAATCGTTTGTCACTCCCGAAGCAGAAGGGTCTAAAATCGGTCCCTATGAAACCATTCAACCTCTCACTCCTCTGTATATCTTCAAAAACAGACAAACCCTCTTATCCTTCCACCCCAAAGACTTTAGTTTCATAGCCGAGGACAATCTCCAAACCATCTTTGCCACCCTTGCCGAACTCAACATCAAAGTTAACCTAATGCAAAACTCCGCTCTCAGCTTCTCTATCTGTATTGATGACAACAACATGCTCCTTGAGCAACTAAGAGAGCGCTTGTCCGACCAATTCTTATTGCATTACAACAAAGACCTTCAACTAATCACCGTTCGTTATTACACACAAGGTATTATTGATAAGATTGTTGACGGACGCCCCATTCTTCTACAACAACGTTCCCGCACCACTACCCAACTCCTTGTTCAAGCATAAATTAATTATTATGAGCATAATTCTTCCTTCTCGCACTTCGTCGCTCAGCCGACTCAATCGTTCACTATCGGGCAAACAGTTCGACAATGCTCGCTTTTTCATCCTTGTAGATGAAAACACCTACAACAATTGCCTAGCCCACTTAGTTTCGCATGTAGAGCGACTACAAGAAGCTGAATTTTTAGAAGTGCCTGTGGGTGAAGAATGCAAAGACATGGCTATTGCACAACAATTGTGGGACACCTTGCTTGAGAGTGGTGCAGATCGCCAGACTGTCCTGGTCAACCTTGGTGGTGGCTGTGTCAGCGATTTAGGCGGATTTGTGGCGGCAGGCTACAAGCGAGGCATTCGATATATCAATATACCCACCACACTTATTGGAATGATAGATGCGGCTATTGGAGGCAAAACCGCTGTTAATGTGGGAAACAGCAAAAATCAAGTTGGTTTCTTCCACCAACCCACAATCACATGCATTGAGCCTTCATTCCTCAATACCTTACCCGACGAAGAAATGTTCAACGGCACTTTCGAAATGCTCAAAACATTTATGATAGGTGACCCCGACAGATATCGGGAGCTCTGCAATATGATATTGGGTGGCAACCTCGACATTCAGCCCGACATGATAGCAGCCTGTGCCGACATCAAGAATGCCGTTGTAAAGAAAGATCCAAACGACAACAACATACGCCACATTCTCAATCTCGGACACACATTCGGCCATGCCATCGAATCTTTTAGCCACCAGCCAAACCAAAATCCCCTGGGTCATGGCTTAGCTGTTGGTGCAGGACTTATCTGTGCGCTTTACCTCTCGGTAGAAAAACTTGGATTACCACAGGACTGCCTTGACCAATATAGGGCTGTGGCAAAGAAATTTATGCCCATTCCACACTACTCCCTCCAAGACACTGAGACATTACTCTCCTTTATGCGTAATGACAAGAAAGCCACCATTGACGAGGACAGAAATACCATTATCAACTGTGTCCTTCTTCAGCAAATTGGTGCGCCGGTAATCGACCTGCCAATTTCCGAAAATGAGATCAGGCAAGCATTATTAAGAATGGATTAGCGTTTATACTTATTAAACAAGATGATGAGGTGTTGAGTCGTTGCAACGACGACGCACCCTCTCTTCTTCCTTAATCCTTTCGGCCATACTTTTTATCTTATTACATATCCACATCGAAGCCGTTGTGCCATCACGATAGTCGGCTTCGGCATACATGTCGATGCGATTATCCATTCTCATATTCTCCACTTGCTGCAAAGCTCTTACATCCTGCTTCGGGTAAATTGCAAAAGTTGCCCCGCCACGCTCTTTAACCACCGAGAATGCCGGAATATCGCTCGGCCCATCGGCAATATAGATCATATTATTGAACGACACACGTTTCTGCGCCTCCGACATCTTGGTATTCACCTGAACACCATCACGTTTATGCACCCCTTTGTTAATCTCAAACAATGCTCGTGTTTTAGTAGTATTGTCTATAGTAAAGCCAATCTCACTAATCACTTTCTCCCCATTGGCATTCAATCCATCAATCAAATCACATCCCCACACATGCTCCACATATTGTGCTATAGCCGAATTGGTTATTACCTTCCTAAAGCCTGTACTCACAACATAATGCTCAACCCTGATATTATATTCCCTACACAAACTATCATTGCTTAGGAGCGACTTGGTTGTCTCAAAAATATCCGGAATACCTTCATAGAAAGTCTGTTGCGGCCCATACGAGGCTAGCTTCTCATTATTCAAACCTGAGAATCGGCCATCACGAACATATCGAAGAAAAAGATTCAGGTAGGCCGTGTCGGGATTAATCAATACATCCTGCGCTGCCAAAGAACGCACCATCTCGTCGTTTTCCTGCCAAAACTCTTTCGGGTCAACCCCATATTCGGCAAAAATAGGATCCTGCATATACCCCTTGACAAGTGTCTTGTCAAAATCCCAAATTACTCCAATCACATTTTCCATCACGCCACAAGATTAATTGCCAAAGAAAGCACCTTTAATAGCAAATACCAACAAAAAAAGCACAGCAATCAACTGCCAACGACGCTCTCGCATCTGCTTTTTACGGCGTCCCATCATGATAGCCAGATAGCACAATAGGAACAGAATAACCATCAACGGCACAGCCACTTTCCACATCTCCTCGCTTATTGAAAAAAGAAAACCGAACGCCAATCCTATAAAAAGCGTGTTGACACCCGTAGCCACTCCTAGAAGTCCCACAGTGCCCCATCGCGAAATATCATACGGCACACGTTCTTTATCTTTCTTACGAAAAGCAGGGAAAAACAAGCGCAAAGCCACTACCACCATCAAACCCAAAAAGAAAAGGTTGTCATAATCAGGAATATCAAAACGCAGCATGTTACTTACCCACATTCCTGCCAGAAATAGTAGCGTTTGCTCCAATGCAATCAAAAACGAGACCCCGAGACCTCGAGTAAGACGGATAGGATTCTTCAAAGCGCAGCCCCTCAATGTCACCATTACCGGCACCGAGAGTGCAAACGACAAGATAATATACTCTAAAACAGACACTTTAATTAATATTTAATTGTCACTTTTTTTATTTAACCTTTTGAGTAATCGTAACGAAATCGGCCACAGAGAGTTGCTCGGCTCTTTTCGCCAACAAATCGGCAGGCACCTCATCCATATTCATACCTAGCTGTTTCAGTGCATTACGCAGCGTTTTCCGACGCTGGTTAAATCCAATCTTCACCACTTTGGTGAATAATGCCTCGTCGCACTCAAGCCTGTCCACATCATTGCGTCTCAGCCTAATAACGGCCGACTTGACTTTGGGGGGCGGATTAAAAACATGCTCATGCACAGTAAACAGATATTCAATATCATAGAAAGCCGATAAAAGCACACTAAGAATGCCATATGTCTTGCTACCCGGCTTGGCAGCCACACGCTCAGCCACCTCTTTTTGAAACATACCCACCACCTCGGGAATCTGATTGCGATTATCGAAAACCTTGAATAATATCTGCGAAGAAATATTGTAGGGGAAATTACCAATCACCGCAAAAGGCTGCGTGAACAACTCAGATAAATTCAAAGCCAGAAAATCGCCCTCAATAACATGAAGCTTAGGGTAATGGTCATGCAGATACACCACCGACTCCGAATCAATCTCAATAGCATGAAAATCGAGCAGTTCGTTAGCATGCAGATACTTTGTAAGCACACCCATGCCCGGACCAATTTCCAGCACATGAGAAGTCCTACCTGTCAAACTTTCGGCAATCTGCCTGGCAATATTCTCATCCTTCAAAAAATGCTGACCTAAAAATTTTTTAGCGCGTACTTCCATCTATTATTACTTTAAAACGTTATATCTTTTACGAGCCTCATCCACATACAGGCTAGTTGTATAGTCCAAAATCAGTTTCTCATAACACTCGCGAGCCCGCACAACATTATTCAGCTGTTCCTCGTTAAGCTGTGCACGAAGCATCAGTCCGTCATCGGCCAAAATATCATCTGGATATAATGCTACCAGCTGAGCCAGCAGCGAGTCGGCTTCTTCGTAACGTTCCTGCCTAATGCGGATCTTGGCTTTTTGGAGCAGCACCTCATCAAACAAAGGATGCGAAAGAGCACCCGTGGCTATGGCATCAAAGGCCATCCATGCCGAATCCAACATATTTCTATACAATAGCAATTCCGCCTCTGCGTAATGCTCCAACATATCAAACGTGCTGTCCTCCTCCATATTATCGCTGATAAGCAATGATAGCTCCATCGCATCATTTGCAATCAGTTTGCTCGTGGAGGAGCGTAGCACATCCAACTGCGTCTTAGCCCACAAAAAATCATGATTATAATACGACAGCTTGGCATTCTTAAACTTAGCCTTCGAACCAATCACCTCGCTCTTGTTAGCTTTTTCCACCTGCATGTATAGTAGCGAAGCATCCCACACCTCGCCAGCCAACAGCAGCAAATCGCCCAAAGCCAACTTAGTCTCGTCACGTTGCTGAGGAGATATTTTGGGCAAATCCAAAATATCATACAGCATATCCACTGCCTGCTGCAAACTATCAGCGTAATACGCCATCAAATCAGCATAATTGCGCATTAAAGGTATCGTTTGCACATTCTTTCCCAATTCATCAAAGGCAGCCTCATATTCTTTGATCAAACGCCACAGCTTTTTATTCTCTATCGGGAAATTACGGTTAACTGCGGCAAACTTCACATCCATCTCCCCCACCCTGCTGTCGAAATAATACGCGCCATCTTTGCCGCGTTTTGCCACAGCCTCGTAGCACTCACGGGCCACATCGTAGGCCCCATTGCTCTGCGCTATCTTTGCCACTCGCATCAGCACCTCGCCCTCCTGATTCGGGAAACGGGCATCCACCGCCTTAGCCTGCACCATGGCAAACTGGAAATCCTTCTGCTGCAAAGAAAACCAGATCATCATCTCCAAATAAGTGTTGTTATCCGGCTGCTTCTGTACACGTTGCACCAAGGCACTCCGCAATCCATCCACCACGGCAGCATTAGTCGTTTCTTTCAGTACACGCTGCAGCGAGATCTGCACTTGATTAAGCATTTTGGGCTGCTTGTCCAATAAGTCAAAATACTCCTGCATCATAGCCTCATACTCACCAGATCGCTGGTACAGCGTGGCCAATTCACTCACAAAAAGATACTCATTGTGCATTACCTTGCGTGCGGTAAGATACACCTTTATCGCATAATCCTGACGGCCTATCGACTCAAAAGCCTGTGCCAAGTCGCCAATCTGCTTCATATCAAAGCCCACGGCATCCACCGCAGCATCGTACTTCTTCATTGCCTTCTTTACCTCGCCTCTTTGCTCCATCACACTACCCATATCCACATACAAGTCAAGCTCCTTGGCATACTGCTTCAGCCTGCGTTCGGCCAGCTGTTCGGCCTCCTTATAACGCTCAAGCTGCTTATACGAACGGAAAAGCATTTGATAATAAAACTTGTTGGGTGCACGCTTGTACATACCCTCATACAGCTCTGCCGCCTGGGCAAAATCACCATTAGAATAATAATGTTGTGCCAATTGCTCCTGCGACTGCTGTGCGCGACAAGGCAGTGCCCACAACATTGCAAACACCACTATCACCAAAATCTTTCTTCCTGCCATTGCCAACATATTTTCTAATAAATATATTAATAACGCAAAACTGCCGATATTGTTGTGCATCCCCCACGATTTTCTCTTACCAAACTCATCTGCAACACTATATCTTGCCCAGTTTTGCTTTGCTCTCTTTGTCTAGACCCTAGAAAAGCACCATCTTGGCTAAATCCTGACAGCAACCTTACTTGCTATTGCAACCTATAATGAATAAATACCAAAAGACGGGGCTTATACTTTGGCACACAAAATAAAAAAGCCGAGACTAGGCCTCGGCTTGTGTGACTAAGCTGGGATTCGAACCCAGGACCCCATCCTTAAAAGGGATGTGCTCT
>JAKSMO010000022.1 GCA_024400545.1 Bacteroidales bacterium
CCATAGCACTATGCCATCTTTAGGTCAAAAAATGAATTTATAGAACCCACCTAAATCGAATTCGGGTGAAGAAAGGTGGGGCAGGAGCATCACCAACTCTCTCGCAGAATGGGATTTGCTAGATATGCAAAAAATACACACATTAATAAATGAGGCGCAAAGTGGGGACTTTGCTTGAATGCCTTTCGGCATGCGCACCGCGGGGGTGCGCTTCTCCGCTTCGCTATCGGCAATGCTCCACTGGAGCATTGCCTTCACTAGGTAGGGTGGCAGATCAATTTTATTAACACCTTATCAACACCTAACTCTATGCAAACAAACAAGTATAGTTGTTTGTTGACAGGGATAAAGAAAAAAGCAGAGAAATTTATTTGTTTCTTGACGAAAATCTTCGTAACTTTGCAGTCGCAAAAGGAGTTTGAGGCGAGTGCTCGAATCAATAGGGAATCAGGTGGAAAACCTGAACTATACCCGTAGCTGTGAGTTTCAAAAACGGCACTCTGGTCAGAAAAATGGTCACTGTCCCTTTTTTGGCGGATGGGAAGGCCGACCTGGGTGCGAAACAAGTCAGAAGACCTACCTTTGCGAACATAATGGCGAAAAGCTTTCGGGAATAAGAGCTGTCGGCTGCCGGAGATAGATGTAGAGTGACTTGTGTGTGCCATGCTTATGCCCTTTACCCTCAATAGTTTGCGCTGAAAAAAGAAAAATAATGATAAAGGAACAATGATACAGACTGTAGTCAAGCGTGATGGCCGAATAGTCGGCTTCAACAAAGAAAAGATAGCAGCGGCCATACGCAAGGCCATGCTAACCACCGAAAAAGGTGAGGACGAGAGCCTCATCTATCAGATTGTTGACCGAATTGAGATGAAGGGTCCCGAGCAAGCATCGGTGGAGCAGATTCAGGATATGGTGGAGCTGCAGCTGATGCAGTCGGAGCGCAAAGAGGTGGCTAAGAAATATATAGCCTACCGCGACAAGCGTAGCATAGCCCGCCAGGCCAAAACGCGCGACATGTTTTTGGAAATATTGGAGGCCAAGAACAACGATGTGACTCGCGAAAACGCCAACATGAACACCGACACCCCTGCCGGAATGATGATGAAGTTTGCCAGCGAGACCACCAAACCCTTTGTTGACGATTTCCTCCTCTCCGAAGAGTCGAAGGCAGCCGTCAAGAACAACTATCTCCATATCCACGACAAAGACTACTATCCCACCAAGTCGCTCACCTGCGTGCAGCACCCTTTGGACAAAGTGCTCAACTACGGCTTTGCCGCAGGCCATAGCGAGTCGCGCCCCGCCAAGCGTATCGAGACGGCCAGCGTGATAGCCTGTATCTCCATGGAAACTGTGCAAAACGAGATGCACGGTGGCCAGGCCATTCCGGCCTTCGACTTCTATCTTGCTCCTTTTATCCGCAAAAGCTATCAGGAAGAGGTTAAACATGTGGAAGAAATGACCGGTTTCGACCTCAAGCACCTTTACGACGCTCCTATCGACGACTACATTGAGGCCTCGCTCGACCTGCTGGATGGTGACGCCCGCATGAAACAATATGCCATCAATATGACCGTGCGCCGCACCCACCAGGCCATGGAAGCCTTTATTCACAACATGAACACCATCCACTCCCGAGGCGGCAACCAGGTGGTGTTCTCCTCAATCAACTACGGTACCGACACATCGGCCGAGGGCCGTTGCGTGATTCGCGAGCTGCTCAAAACCACCTATGAGGGCGTAGGGTCGGGCTCCACGGCCATATTCCCCATCCAGATATGGAAGAAAAAACGCGGAGTGAGCTACCTGCCCGAAGACCGCAACTACGACCTCTACCAATATGCCTGCAAAGTGGCAGCGCGACGTTTCTTCCCCAACTTTGTCAATCTTGACGCCACCTTCAATCAGCACGAGAAATGGAAGGCCGACGACCCCCAGCGCTATCTCTACGAAGTGGCCACCATGGGTTGCCGCACCCGCGTGTTTGAGAACCGCTATGGCGAGAAGACCTCGGTGGGCCGAGGCAATATATCCTTTTCCACCATCAACATAGTGCGTTTGGCACTTGAATGTCGCGGTATTGAGGACAAAAGTGCCCGTATTGAGGCATTCTTTGCCAAGCTGGACAACCTGCTTGAAATCACCGCCAACCAGCTGGTGGAGCGTTACAACTTCCAGCGCACTGCACTGGCCAAGCAGTTCCCCTTGCTCATGTCGAAATTATGGCTGGGCAGCGAACGTCTTAAACCCAATGATTCCATCGACTCTGTGATAAATCAAGGCACCTTGGGTATAGGCTTTATCGGATTGGCCGAGTGTTTGATAGCCTTGGTGGGCAAACACCATGGCGAGAGCGACGAGGCTCAGCAACTGGGTTTGCGCATAGTGGGATACATGCGCGACAGGGCCTTGCAGTTTTCCGAAACAATGCAGCACAATTTCAGCATCCTGGCCACTCCCGCTGAGGGTCTTTCGGGCCGTTTTACCCGTCGTGACCGTGCCGATTTTGGCGAGATAGAAGGCATAACCGACAAGATTTATTACACCAACTCCAACCATGTGCCCGTCTATTACCACTGCTCGCCCCGCCATAAGGCCGAGATAGAAGGCCCCTACCACGACCTCACCCGTGGCGGCCATATCTTCTATGTAGAGATTGACGGCGACGCCACCCACAATCCCAAGGCAATCGAAAATATTGTGGATCTCATGGATAAGTTCAACATAGGCTACTGCTCGGTGAACCACAACCGCAACCGCTGTATGGACTGTGGCTACGAGGATGCATCGGCCAACCTGGAAAAATGTCCGCATTGCGGAAGCCTGAATATTGACCGCCTGCAGCGCATCACCGGCTACTTGGTGGGCACCACCGATCGTTGGAACAAAGCAAAACTGGCCGAACTGAATGACAGAATCGTTCACAAATAGCATCCGGATACACAAAGTAGTGTATGGCACATCAGTTGATGGGCCTGGCCTGCGCACATCGGTGTATGGGGCAGGCTGCGAGCACCATTGTGCCGGCTGCCACAACCAGCAAACCTGGGACCCCAGTGGCGGACAATCCTATGCTATTGACCGACTGGCCAACGAAATAGTGGCCGAAGAGATGGATGTAACCTTCTCGGGTGGCGACCCTATGTTCCAAGCCCTTGCCTTTGCCAAGTTGGCCAAGGCCATCAAAGAACGTTCGACTGCCAATATATGGTGCTACACAGGTTATACGATAGAACAGGTAATAAAATCGCCACTGCATCGTTGGCTATTGGACCAGGTGGATGTGCTAGTAGATGGTCCATTTGTTGAGGCCAAGAAAGACTCCACCCTCCTGTTTCGTGGTAGTGCCAATCAGCGTATTATCGATGTGAAAGCAACCTACAAAAAAGGCGAGGTTGTGCTATGGCATCAGCACTATTGCGATTATGCCGATTCTTTTGGAAGACAAGCGGTGTCGAGTGAAGTATAAAAGGAAAAGATAAAACAATCAAAGCGATGAAAAAGATATTGTTTGCATTGATCACATGGATTGTCATGGCGGTTGTTTGCAGCTGTTCGGTCACCTACCAGGTGCCGTGGCAGGCCAAAGTAATCCCGGGTCATTATCAGTACGTACATTCTTGGACCTATCCCTCGCCCGAAGGCGGATATATGATAACCTGTTCGGAAGAAGGCACGTTGGATTTTGAACCCAATGGGCGTTTTATCGACCGTGCGGTGCAATACCATACAGCCCACATGGCAGGCGAACCCTGCTGGACTTTTGACTACGAGTGTCACGGCCTGTGGCGCGTGCAAGATGGTCATTTCCTGTTTTGCGAATTTCAGCAAGATTTCGTGATGGAACTGATGGGCGTGAATATTGACTATACGTATGATCTGGAGTGGGCGGCCCGTTTGGCCAACCGGCTGGTACAAAATTCGATGCCCAAATCGAGCCGATGGATCACCTTCGACATTGTCACCCTCAATGAGCACGAATTCACCTGGAGCTACACCTATCCCGACGGCCATACCGATTATTGGGAGATGCATCGAGTGGAGTAGGGGGGGGCTCTTCTTTCTCTTTTTTTAAAAAATTTCCGTTATTTTAAGATTTTTTGTATATTTGCAAGGTCAATATTTGCCTTGTTTTCAACGATGGAATGTTTATAACTCGTTGCGAATGAGTTGAATATTGTAATTGTGATATTGTTGTTAACATATTATAAGTGAATAAAATAATTGTTTATGGATAAATATTATCGTTTTGTTTGCCTATTTTTAACATTGTTGTGCACCGTTGGAGCCAAGGCTCAGTGCGACAATAATGCGGCCATGTGCCAGGTGCAGTTTCGTATGCACGACGATTATGGTGATGGCTGGAATGGATGCAAGGTGAATGTGTATCAAGGCGAGATACTTCGTGGTGTGGTTGAGTTGCCTACAGGGTATAATGGAGAAACCACAATCAACGTATGCGAAGGCGATTTTTCGCTTGTGTGGGTGAGTGGCAGCTATGCCTCTGAAGTGTCATTTGATGTGTATAGTTCCGACGAAGAACTGATGTTCTCGATGAGCGACTTGGATTACTATGGCACGGGTGACGTGTTGGCTTTGCTTTCTGCTGAATGCGGATCGTGTGGCAGAGTACGTGGACTGCAGTTGGTAGCGTCCACCATCAACAGTTTGCAACTGTCGTGGGAAGCCGGCGATGCAGCCGCATGGCTGTTGGAATATGGCCCTCGCGGTTTTGTGCCGGGTAGTGGTACGAGCATGGTGCTTACCACGCCCGCAGTAACCATTTCGGGGCTTGCGACCACGCAGTATTACGATGTATATCTGCGCACAGTGTGCAGTGAGGGCGACACTAGCAGTGCCAAAAAGGTGACCTATCGTACCGCTTGTGCCACCAGTTGTCCGATCAATATTGTGATGCGTAATTTAGACAATTACAGTCGAGGTTGGTGGGGTGCGAAACTTATCATTACCAGCTCGATGGATTCCGTAGTTGTGGCGTTGGACGATAGTAGGTCGTACGATTCGATATTTGTTCCGTTGTGTCAGGATGAAGTAACGTTACAATGGCAGGGAGGCTATTCCGATTATGAATGTGCTTTTAGAGTTTATAATTATGAAGGAGAATTGCTGTGCGATTACGACGACCTTGGTGGGTTGGATATCCCCTTGTCATTTACTTTTGATCACGAATGTTCGTCCTGTGCCCGCCCGGGCGTGCCCCAACTAGTTGGCGGTAGTACCACCAGCATAGCCGTACGTTGGCAGGGAACAGCAGCCGACAGCTATAGTGTTGGCATTGCCCCTATCTGGTCCGATAGTTATACATCATATATAGTTAACGATACTACTTTTACTTTTACCGGCCTCAATGCTGAAGAAACCTATCGCGTAGTTCTGCGCTCTATATGCGGCAGCGACACCAGTCGTGCCTCGTATGCTGAGATGAGACCGGCACCGGCATGGATTCCAACCATCCATGTGTCAAGCACCGGCACATCGTCGGGCACGGGTGCTAGCTGGAACGATGCGGTAGAGTCGTTGCGTAGTGCCCTGGAGTTGGCTCAGGAGTATCTGCTGTTCTACAATCAGGTGCCCGAAATATGGATAGCGCGCGGACGCTATAGCGACACCGAAGATGCCGATTCCAACAACGCCATCTTCACCCTTCTGCCCGGACTGCATATCTATGGCGGACTGGAAGGTAACGAGCCCGCAGGGTATGATATGACGGGTAGAAGTTTGGACCTGAACCGCACCGAGATTTCCACTTGGCAGGACGGTACCCTCTTCTATCAGCCCGAGCCTTTCACCTCGGCCACTGCCGCAGTGATTGACGGACTGGTGCTGAGTGCCAACACTCGTTTTGCCGAACTTAAAGACTACGCCACCCTCCGCAATTGCGAACTCACCAACGCTTGGGGCTACGATCCCGTGTTGGTGGTGGAAGCCTACAACTCTGACCCTGCCACCCAAGTGGCGTTGGATAAATGTAGAATACAGAATTCCTCCTGCGGACAAAACGCTGTCATTCAGTTGGCACATGCCCGCATGGAGAACTGTTTGGTGGTAGAGTGTAGGTCCTCGCAGAACGTATTGCGACTGGTTGACGGAGCCATTGTATCGCACAGTGATTTTATCGACAACGTGGCCCGTATGGATAATACTATTGGTGGTATTTCCAACAATGACTACGCTGCCAACCAACTCCAAAACAGTGTCGTTTGGAGTTCGCTCGACTTTGGTCCACAGTCTTTCAGTGCCATAGGTACGGGAGTGGAAGTCTCCCATTCCGCCGTAGTTGGAGGCGCTGACGGGGTGGGCAACATCAACCTTGAGGCCAGCAATAGTGGAGCCGTTGCAGGTCGCAACTATCCCAATTTCGTATATCCCCCATTCGATATCAGAGTCAACTCGGGTTCGGCACTGATAGATGCCGCTAGTTCCACCGTAGCCTCCGACCTTTACGGCAACCCCCGCCCCTATGGTGCGGCTCCAGATATGGGATGCTACGAATATCAGGGTGCCGACCAATGTCCCAATACCAACGGCCTCTATGTCAGCTATAGTTACAGTTATGCAGCAGTCGTGTCGTTTGAGGCCTTTGTTGATCATAGCTATACATTGCGTTACCGTCCGCAGATTGGTGGCGAATGGACTACGCTCGACTTTACTGTAGATAGCAGCATGATTCCGTATCTTTACGGCGAAACGGGAACGGTAAGCCGGCGACTTGACAATCTTGCTGGTGCAACCCCCTATTTTGTTCAGCTCATACACCACTGCCCCTTTGGCGACAGCGACATTCTTCAGACCGAATTCACCACTGACTGTCCAAGCAATATCGGACAAGGTGAATGCGATACAGAGGTATGTCCGCTGCCTGGCGTGTTGGCATATCCTGTAATCACTGATACTGTGATGACATTCTCCGTTGATGTGGCTCACAGACCAGTGCTCAAATATCAATATGCTGGCGGACCTGTTGCATATGTGTCCGATTGCTCGCATATCGACAGAGACTACGCCCCTTGGGAGATAACCGCTCCGGCCTATGCCAATAGCACCTGCAATGTGTGGTTGGCTGATGTTTGCCCCAATGGCGACACCAGCGAATGGCTGTTCCTTTCGGTGTATATACCCCCTGTGCAACTTTCGCGTATTTATGTGCGAGAGGGAGCCCAAGGCGCTGGCAATGGTTCGTCGTGGTACCATGCCTGCACTGATATCCATCAGGCCATCGCCCATGCCCAGACCATTTGGAATTATTTTCACACCCTCTGCGACATCTGGGTGGCCGAAGGCACCTATTATGGCGACACATTGTCCAACGCCATGCTGGATTTGAGCCATGGATGGAACATCTATGGTGGTTTTGCCGGTAACGAGCCTGATGACTTTGATCTTGACCAGCGTCGTATTGCTGACCATCCTACCATTTTGGACGGTCGTCACCAGCGCACCGTCATCAACCGCAGCTATACCAATTCTGGAGAATATGCCACCTACAGTGGACTCATAATCCAAAATGGTTACCATGACTACGATGCCAGTGGTGTTCATGCAAACTCCCCCATCACCCTCAGCCATTGTATAGTGCGAAATAACCAGTCGAACTCCAACTCCGGTGGTGGTGTGTATATGTCGGAAGGCCGTATGTACAACTGTTTGATAGCCGATAATACCTCCAACTTCTATGGAGGCGCCTATCTCGTCAGTACCAGTGTTGACCATTGCACCTTTGCCGGCAACAGAGCCAGCAACTATAGTGCGCTCCGTTATATTGGCAGCAATTCCGACACCATTACTAACTCCATCATTTGGGGCAATGTAAATACCGCAGGCAGCGGTGCACAGGTGTATATAACCGGAGGCATATTACAGCATAATGCGTCAAAAGATTTTTTGGGTGGTTCCGACAACATTCTTCTTGAGGATATCAATGCAGGCACTACCGAAGGCAACTTTGTTGCTTTTGCCGACCCGCAGAATGGCGATTATCGCCTTACCTCATCCTCGGTATGTATCAATAAGGCCGCAACCTACCGTACCTATCCCTACGACCTTGCCGGCAATGTCCGCGTATTTGCCAATGTGGCTGATTTAGGTTGTTATGAATATAGCGGCCAGACCTACTGTGTGCCTCCCTATCATGTATGGGTAGAGGAAGTGTCGGCGACCTCAGCCTTGCTTCGTTGGAGCGGCTATACCGACGACGTGGTGATAGAAATTTCTCCTGCCGACGAAAACGCATGGACAGCCTATACCGCCCATGGTAGCCAATATGCGCTGCTGGGTCTTGAATCCGAGCATGAATACCAGGTGCGCATCAAGTCGGTTTGCGGCGGTAGTCACAGCCTCTATTCCCAGCCGATGATATTCTCCACCGTCTGTCCTTCGTCCAACCAGTTTGTCTTTGGCAATCCCTCCAACTACCAGACAACCTATTCTTCCGAACTACCGTTACATCCCTACTATCGTTACTCTCACACCCAGACCATCATCACCGCCGACGAACTGTCTGGCTTGGCCATGACAATCCCCTCCATCAGCTACCAGTATATCCACAACAGCACCATCACTCGCAACATCAACATCTATATGGCTCACACAACTGCCGAGTCGTTCTCAAGCAGCTTCATGCGGGTGCCTGCTGCCGACTATACCCTTGTGTATTCGGGCAATGTGACTTTTAGTCGCGAAAACCTGTGGACCGACATACCTCTCGATTCACCCTTTGATTATAATGGTGTTGACAACCTTGCCATAGCCGTAATCGACAACACGGGTTCCTATTTCAGCTCTGGCAACTATTTTGCCACCCATTACACCACTACAAATAAGAGCGTATCGCAGTACAGCGACAATTATGCCTACTCGCTCAGTGATGTAACTTCCACCAATCTGCGCAACTACCGCAGCAACATGCAAATAACTTTGCCATGCGACACATCGGCTTGCGTACAACCCAATATCCTTCCAGTGGAAGTTACCGACCAATTGATTAAATTAATATGCGTTTCAACCAGCGACTACGAGATCCAGTACCGTCAGAGCGGAAGCGAGGATTATATAGCCCTTGTGCCGAGTGATACTATTACGCTCACTGGACTGTTGCAGAACACCACATATGTGTTCCGTGCACGCACTATCTGCTCCAATGCCGATACTTCGGTATGGACCACACTCACTGTAGCAACCCAACTGCGCCGTGCCAGCCATTTCTATGTGAAACCAGTATCCTGTGGCTCGGGCGACGGTACCTCGTGGGACAATGCCATGAGCGACATCAACCTGGCCATAGTAAATGCCGAGGCGGTGTGGAATACCTACCACACACGAGCCCAGATTTGGGTGGCCGAAGGTACCTATTATGGCAATACTGCAGCCGAGAGCGCCTTTACGGTGCGTAAAGGCGTGGATGTGTATGGTGGTTTTGTGGGCAACGAACCCGAAGACTACGACCTGAGCTTACGAGATTGGACCACCCATCGCACTATTCTCGACGGACAGCATCAACATAGAGTATTAGGTCAGGACGACTATTATTACTTCGATACCATCCGTTGGGACGGATTTGTCATCCAGCACGGTTCATCCACTTTCGGTGGCGGTGTTTATCTCCTTAATGGTACAACCCTGTCCAACAGCATTATTACCGACTGTGAGGCATCTTCCGCCGGTGGAGCTTATGTGTATGGCGGCCGACTAGAAAACTGCCGTATTGAGAACAATCTGGCTCATGTTTCATCCGGTGGTGCCCAAATCAATAACGCAACCGTGGTAAACTGTACCTTCGTCAACGACACAGCTTCCGACTACAGTGCCATGACTCTTTATGGTTCCACTGCCGTCAACACCCTTATCGCCAACAACTCATCCTACAACAGTACGATAGGCCTCTCATCTGGCGATACCCTAATCAACTGCGTCATCGTTGCCAACCATAGCGTCATTGCCACCCCTCAAAACAACCCCTTCAGCAGCTACTCCAATGTCCCGGTTATCAACAGCATTGTATGGGGCAACCAAAGCGATGCAATATCCATGGCCACCGAGCCTCGATACAATGTCGCATTTGACCATTGCGCCATCCAGGGTCCCACCCCCACCGATGCGATGAACAACACCGTTATCCTCTCCGCATCCAACGACGACGGCCTGTTCAGCCCCCGCTTCGTGCGTCCTTCCTCAGCTGCTGGAATGGGCCATGCCGATGGCGATTGGACCCTCCAACCCAATTCCGTGCTCATCGATAGGGGCACCCGTGCCGTCGATGCCACCCGATTCTCGGCCACCGACCTTGCAGGCAATGCCCGACTCCAGGGCGAAAAAGTCGATATTGGCTGTTACGAGACCACTGCATCAGGGACTACAGCACCTACCTTTGCCGACCATATTATATACGTGACTCCCACCGGAGCTGGCCTGCGTGATGGTACATCTTGGACCAATGCTATGAGTGACATCCAGGAGGCCAGCCGTATGGCTAACCTCTACGATAGTATGGCTGTGTGGGTGGCTGCTGGCACCTACTACGGCGATACCGCAAGCGACCGAGCCTTCAACATTGCCTCTGGTGTCCAACTTTATGGTGGCTTTGTAGGCAGCGAACCTGCCAATTATGATATTACTCTTCGTAATTGTGACACCCATCCTACCATCCTTGATGGTGCCGGACAGCGCGCCGTGCTCAACATTTACTCCAGCACTTCGTCGGCCAATCGCACCCATGTTGACGGATTCGTTATCCAAAATGGCTACAGCACCCATCTGAGTGGCGTTGGTGTGACCATGGGTTGCTACTCAAGCATTAGCAACTGCGTGATACGTAACAATGTGGTTAATTCCGCTTTGCCATATGGTATCACAGGTGTGGCTTTGGCACTCAGCGAACAAAGCTACTATGTTGACGGTAACGACATCTTTATGGTTGACCGTTGCCGTATAGAAAACAACGTTGGTCAAAGTTCCGTGAATTCAGGCCTGGTGCAAGGAATGATATCATTCGGCTATGGTATTATGAGCAATACCCTGGTGGCCAACAACGAGTGTCAGAACTATGGCGTAATGAAATCGTTCGGCTCGGCACAAATTCAAAATTGCACCTTTGTTGCCAACCAAACACACTCGGGCAATAGCTTCGATTGCTCATACTATGGCAATACCTTCCGCAACTGTATTGTTTGGAACAACCTCGCGCCCATAGTGGATGAATACACCACCATCTCCGACCAACTGTTTCAGCATTGCGCTATCGACGAAGTGGTGCCCGGCGTTGACAACCTTGTCATTTCCAGCACCAACGATGAGGGCGACATTCTGGCTCCAGGTTTTGTAGCACCCACAGCAGGCATAGGCAGCCGCTATCAAAGTGGCGATTGGCATTTGCGCCAAGGCTCCATCTGTGTGGGACGAGGCACTGATATGCTGCCTGTTAATCAGCAAGACCTTGACGGCAACCCACGCGTGCAGGCCGATGGTATCGACCTTGGATGCTACGAGTCTGTTCATCAGTCGAGAGCGCTTCCTCAAGTTGGCGAAATCATCTATGTGACTCAGAATGGCACTGGCGACGGCTCCAGTTGGAACAATGCCCTTGGCAGTCTCACCACAGCGTTGAAACTGTCTAGCTTCAGTCCTGCACGCCCCAGCATTTGGGTGGCCGGCGGCGTTTACTATGGCGATACCATTCGTGATCAGGCATTCGTAATGGTTGACGGTGTGAACGTATATGGTAGCATGCAGGGTGATGAGCCTCCCACTTTCGACCCCGATAGTCGCTACGCCGACGGATCTGCCTTTGTGCCCACTACTATCCTCGACGGTATGCATCGCCACCGTGTACTCTCCCAACCTAAACCATTCAGAACCCCAACCCGTTGGGATGGTTTTGAAATCCGCAATGGTAAGAACATTGTTCCCAACAACATGTATAGAACTGTTGAAGGCGTAGGTGTTTACCTGCAGAATAACGGTCAGCTATACAATAGCGTAGTTCACGACAACACAGTTGATTCAGTATATTATGCAAATGGTATTGGCGTATATGCCACCTATGGCGCGAAGGTTGAAGGCTGCGATATTTGGGGCAACGGCCCGCAAGAAGGCAGTTCTGTCACTATTGCTGGTGGAGGTTTGGCTCTGATAAACTCATCTGTCCATAACAGCCATGTGCACCACAACCACGGCACCTCGGGCGGTGGTATCCATGCTCAAGGAGGATTGATTGTCAACACCGTTGTGGATAATAATGAAGCAGAATCTGGCGCAGGCTTGTACTTGGAACGGTCTGAGGCTACAAACATCACCGCAAGCCAGAACACCGCAAGCCAGAATGGTGGCGGTGTGTATGTCTCTTATAACAACACACTTGCTGGTGGCCTTGTGGCAAACAACCGTACCCATGGCATCGATGGTGCAGGTATATATTCGCTATACGACAACGATATCTACAACTACACCATTGTGGATAACTTCAGCGAAATATCCAGCTATTACACCAGCTACCCCTCTGTGGCTATAGCAGGTTCGGCCTCGCTCTACAACAGTGTGCTTTGGGGCAACCGCTGCGACGCTCAATATATAAGAGAACAACGGCTGCTTACTCTCAATGGATTTGGAAGTGGCATCACTTTCGACCATTGTGCTATTGAAGGCGACTCGCTGGTAGATGGTATTATGTTGCTTGCCACCGATAATTTTGGCTCCGATACCACGCTCAACTACCCGCAGTTTGTATCGGCCGAAAATGCCGACTACCGTATTTCTTCGCTCTCCGCCCTCTACAACCGAGGCGGTAGTGTCGTGCCTCCAACCCTGACTTCCGACCTTGCCGGCCAGCAACGTGTGTTTGCCGACACTATCGATATTGGCTGTTATGAATATGATGGTCAAGAAATCTGCTATCCGATGTCTCGTTTCGGAATTGTAATGCGTGCTGGTACCGACGTGCTTTTTGGTTGGTCTGCTCGCAATCAGGCTCCCGACAGCCTGGAGTTCTGGTATCGTGCCGAGGGCGAGATTGCATGGACCATCGTTCCGCTTGTTTCGGGCACAACCACCCATTTCCTCCGCCAACTGGCACCTCAAACCACCTATGAGGCAAAAGTGCGTACTCTTTGTGGCAACGAGGCAGGCCAGATTTTCACCCGCACGGTCACTTTCCATACCGACTGCTCCCATGGTCAGGACACGGTGTTTGACGTGCTGGCCGGAATGGAAACAGGAATATCTTCATTCCCCTTCGTATCCTCCTACTCTGGCGGCGATCAACTTTGCTACACCCAACAAATCTATCCTGCTAGCGTAATGCAGGGCTTTGTTGGCCTTGTTGACAGCCTTTACTTCCGTGTGACGGAAGATAACACTCGGTCTGTCAGCCTTCAGGTATATATGGGACTTACCGACAAGGAGTCATTCCTCCATTCGGGCGATTATGTGGATCCCCTCCAACTTACCCTTGTGTATGATGGCCTTTTGGGTAGGAATGAGGACGGCTATAGAGGTGTGGAACTCAGCCAGCCCTTTATCTACGATGGTAGCAGCAATCTGGTGCTGGCTGTGAAGCAGAATCAGACAATCACCCGTGAGGCCGACTTCTACAACCACAGCAATCTTTTCGATACTGTGGGGCATAGCATAACTTACTATAGTAGCTACGAGATCAACCTTCGCCGACTGACGGAGAACAGCTACCTCTCCAACCACTTGTCGGAAATACGCCTCGTATCGCACCACTGTCAGGAGGATAGCTGTGCGGCACCCCTGCTCGCTATATCGGAAATAACCCAGAACTCCGTTACCTTTGAATGGGCTGCCGACAGCTCGGTTACTTTCCAGTATCGTAGGTTTGATGAGCCGACTTTCACCACTGTGCAGCCTTCGCGAATTGACGGCACCTCGCTCACCAACCTTATTATGGGCACCAACTATGTGGCTCGCCTCCGCAGGCAGTGTCCTTATGGCTCTACCGATTGGTATGAGATACCCTTTAGCACCCGCGCAGCAAGGTTCAACCGTCTTTATGTCACCCCACAGGGGGCAGGTCTTGGCGACGGATCGTCGTGGAGCAATGCTGTGCGTGGTGTGCGCGTGGCACAGCGCATGGCCGACAACATACATCAGGAGTTTGACATTATGCCAGAAATATGGGTAGCCCAGGGCACCTACTATGGCGACACCAACTCCGTGGATGCTTTCGAACTGATCGAGGGCATGAACCTTTATGGTGGTTTTGCCGGCAACGAACCTGCCGATTTCGACCTCTCGCAGCGTGATATTGCAGCTCACCCCACCATTCTTGATGCCAACAACATAAATCGTGTGTTGGTTCAGAAATACGATTTCAACACCCTTACGGTATGCGATGGTTTTATACTTCAAAACGGCTATGGTGTGGATATCTCCGGCGTGGGCGCCGTTGTTAGAGGCAATGGCGCACTCATAAACTGTATAGTGCGCAACAATACTTTGATTGCCCATGAATTCGATCCGCGTGCTGTGGGTGTGCTGGCATTATCCTATGGTCAGCCGGCACAGATTATCAACACATCTATCACCAACAACTATAGCTCTTCTACTAGGTATGGTAGAGTTGTGAAGGGTGGCGGCCTGTATGCTCGAGAGGCGTTGGTGGCCAATTGTAAGATAATTGACAACAGTGCCTATAGGGCTGGCGGCCTATATGCTGAGTCCAACGTTAAGATTTTCAATACCGTGATAGCGGCCAACCATGCAACCGAAATGGGTGGCGCATATCTGGAACGTAATGACACGCTGGCCAATGTGACCATAGCCCTCAATACATCCGATAATTTTGCTGGCGGCGTGTATAGTGAATGGAATTCGGTGATATATAATTCTATTGTTTGGGGCAACAAGATGGGTTACATGGTTGACAACTACAGTAGCGGTACTGAAATATACTCCTCGGCAGTGGAAGGCGGAATGCCTAATGGTAGTAATATCATCACCCTCTCGAGTATGAACGACGGTGCTTCTTCGTCGGAGTATTATGTGCGTTTTGTTGATCCGCAGCGTCGTAATTTCGCCCTCCACTCGGCGTCTAACTGTGTGGATGCCGGCGATACTACCTTGGCATATTGGCCTACCGATATTTTGGGCGGATCACGAATACAGGGTGCAACCATCGACCTGGGTGCTTATGAGAGCGAGACTCAGTTTGACTGTTTGTCGCCTATCAATTTGCGCACCACCGGTGTGTCCGGAACCTCGCTGTCGTTGGCCTGGAGTCCCCGCGGCACAGAAACGCAATGGGTAGTGGTAATGGCCAACCAGAACGATGAAACTACAATTACCTCTTACGATACCACATTAACTGTGACTGGGCTTACGGTGGGTAATGAATACACATTTTATGTGAAGGCTTTCTGTGGCAATACCTATAGCTTTAATTCTCCCCAGCTCACGGTGAACACTCTGTGCGACACCTTGTCGCTCCAGCCTTTGTCGCCTGTGACCCTCGTTTCGCCTATTGACAGCAGTGCTGTGCTGGGCAGAACGGTGGATCTGGAGTGGGTGTCGGTGCCTGAGGCTACATCCTACGACCTGTACATTTGGCGTACCGATATGCCCGAACCCTCCACTCCTAATATGTCGGGCCTGCAGATGAATATACTGGGCAATGTTTCGCTGCCCCAGTTTGAAGACGGAAAGTATTACAACTGGAAGGTGGTGGCTTGGAACGAGTGCATTAGCCGCAGCAGCCAGGTGGGCACATTTTTGGCTAATCCTTTGGCCGATCTGCACGTCTCTGATTTGTCGTTCTCGTCAGCTATGGCCAACCAGTCTATCACCATCACCTATACCGTTACCAACGACGGTAATGGCGCTACGCCTCCGGGTGCTACTTGGAATGACAACTTCTGGATTGTGGTGGGCATAGGCATTAGAATGTTTGATGGGTCCGACTCACGCGGTTACTTGGGTGAGGTGCCCAATTTGCGTGGCCTAGGCCCCGGCGAGAGCTACACCAACACTGTCACCTTCACCATTCCGCCTCACCTGATGGGCAACTATTTCCTGTTTGCCCTTACCGATATGCCTGATGCCTTTGAGATCTACTATGCCGAGCGGGATAACGACACCCTCAACCTGCCAGTGAACTATACGCCCAGCGTTACCGGTGTGCCCTACAATTACCTGAGGGGTTCTAGCCATGGTTTTGACAACGGTGTGAGGGAATATGTAGAGAACGACAATTTCTTCTATAAACAGATTTCTATTCTGCCGCCCCCTTCGCCCGACCTGCAGGTGACCCATGTGTCGCATCCCACCACTACTTTCTCCAACCAGTTGGTTCCCTTTACGTGGACGGTGACTAATAACGGATCGGCTGAGGCCTCGTTGGGCCGCTGGGTGGACTATCTCTATCTCCAGGCTATCGAAGGTCCGCTTGACATGCTCCGTGCAATATGTATCGACTCTGTGCGTCACTTCGACAGGCTGCCTGTGGGCGAAAGCTACACTGTGAACACGTTGACCCACATACCCATACAGATGTTTGGCAGCTATTATGTGCATGTGGTTACCGACAAGCGCAACGAGGCGTTTGAGGGGATTTACGAAACCAACAACGAAGCCTCCTCGGGTCAGGTTATTGATATCACCATGGCCCCTGTGGCCGACTTGGTGGTGAGCAATATAGGCTTTGCCGACACCGTGAGCCCCCTGTGTCGCTATCCGTTATCTAGCACTATCACCAATGTGGGTTCCGGAGTAACCAATGAGCCCCAGTGGCTTGATGATGCCTATCTTTCTCCCACACCCTATCTCGACCCCAGCACGGCAGTGCTGCTGGGTAGCCATGCCTACAGCCACCGGACAAGGTACCTGTGCTACGAACATAATGGCAGCGAGACCTATTGTTTGGGTAACTACGATAAGGGTGTTTTGTCGCCCGATAGCAGCTATGAGCAGTTTGACTATGGCGACAGATACTCTGATAGGGTGTATAAATTTTACTACGCAGGCAGACACTACGACAAGGATGAACGGTACGAAAATCTGTACGCCACAATACCCCGATATGTGGGCGGCGATTACTACATCATTGTGCGTGCCGATTCCCAAGATGATGTGTTTGAGTATGACGCTGAGGATAACAACGATTTGGCCAAACCTATCTTTATTGCCAATCCCGACTTGGTGGTAACTGGTGTGGTGTATGATTCGGTGGTGGAAGTGAATCGAAGATCCCAGGTGTCGGCATTTGTCAAGAATATAGGCCAGGGCCGTTCGTACTCCTTCGTCTATAACAGGCTGATGCTCGATAACGACACTGTGTATGCCGGTATATGGCTTGATCTGGCCCCCGGCGACAGCCAAGCTATTTCCTTCACCTTCACGCAGCAGTGCGCCCTAGGCAACCAAGGCCATTTCCGTATCCAGACCAATGTGAGCTACAAGAACTCCGACACCATATACGAATATCGCGCTCCATTCAATAATTTAAGCGATGTTTATACTTATCATGTCCTTCAGCCCGACCTTTTGGTGGGTGCGATCAACTATCCCGATACTGTGTGGTCCGGCCTTACAGCCATGGTGGATTTCCAGATTCAGAACAACGGCGAACTGAAGGTTGATTCGCTCGGTTTCCCGGTGGCTTACAACATTTATATCAGTAACCGCCCCGACCAGCTGATTGCTGATGATGCACACCATGTGGGATCGGGTAGCAGGCGACTCAATCTTATGCCCGGCCAGTCGGGCACTGTTAGTCAGCAGGTCAGCATTCCCAATGGCTACAATGGTGTTTACTACCTACATGTGGTGCTTGATCCTGACAATTGGATTTGCGAGAACAACGAGACCAATAATGCAGGCTACGGCACGTTGCCCATGCGTGTTAATCTCAGCCCCTATCCCGATTTGGTTGTAACTCAAGCCATCATGCCCGACACGGTAAGCCTTGGCCAGAATGTCTCATTCTCGTTCAGCATTGCCAACCAAGGCACCGCTCCCATTGTGGGCAACCTTTCCACCCGTGTGTTTATGAGTCAGTCGGCGGTGTTCAACCAGCAAGAAGCCAAGCCTGTTGCCACTTTGCATCGCACTGTGGATATGGCCGTAGGCGATACTATCTCGGCTGTGGTTGCCGGCTTGATACCCAATAATCTGATGGTGGGCAACTACTATTTCTATGTCTTTGTTGACTACCCCGACGAACACTATGAATACACTTTCGAGAACAACAACATCTATCGTTCCTCTCGCCGTTTCGTTAAGTCTTATCCCCTCGACTTGGCTGTCGATTCCATTGTGGGACCCTCGGTAGTGGAATGGGGACAGGTGGTGCACTACACCATGTATATCTCCAATCGTTCGGTGGTGCGTAGTCTCAACTACTTTAGCAACCAGCTTTACACTAGTGTTGAAGGCAGTATCATTTCGCAGGATACCGTGGGTAAGGCCGTTTCTCTAATTGAGTACCTCGATCCCGGTAGTTCTTCCTCGGTGACGTTTACCTTCAAGGTGCCTTACGGAATGCCCAACCAATTGTTCTTGATAGGTGTTTGCGACAATTCACGAAGCAATCCTGATATCGATTACACAAACAACCAGATAGCCATACCCATCACGATCAATCCTGTGGCCACGGTGGATTACCAGGCTAGCGACTTCCATGTGGTGGATAGCGCAGTGGCAGGCCAATCTGTGCGCGTGGCCTATCAGGTGAGGAATGTTTCGGATGCCGAAGTGCTGCCCAGCAGTTGGTACCGTTTTGATCACTTCTTCCTTTCCGGCGACTCATCCTATTCCGTAGGCGATGTTTATATTGATATGGCCATTATGGGAGGCCTCCGTCCGGGCGAGGTGGAATACGACACAGTGGAAGTCCGTCTGCCCTTGCCATACCAGGGCGATATGAACCTGCTTGTTTATGTTAATGGTTCGCGCAATCATTTTGAGACCAATCTCGATAATAACATTACAAGCACTCCCATCCACATTACCATGCCTCTGCCTGGCGACCTTATGGTGAGTGATGTGACTGTGCCCGACACCGTGGTGAGCGGATTCCCCGCCCAATTCTCATGGAATGTGGTTAATGTGGGTGTGAACAATATCTCGGGTAGGGGACTCGGCTCGCTGGCCTATATCTCCGACGATGATCAGTTTGATGTGACCGACAAGCTCATTGGTTCGGTGATTACAAATAATAACATCAACCTCGCTCCCGGCGATACTGTCACACAGCAGATCCAGGCCAATATTAACGGTATGCCCGAAGGCGACTACTACCTCTTTGTCAAGACTGATGTCCGCAATATGTTCAATGAAGACAACGAGGAGAACAACGAGGCTATATCCGCCTCCACATTCGCGCTTCGTTTGCGCACCCTGCCTTTCGGCGTTACCATTTACGACACCTTGGTCAATGGTCAGATCAGCGACTATAAGCTGCCCGTTGACACTGTTCAGCTGCAAACGGTACGCATCAGTGTTTCCTCACCCGATTCGCTTCGTGGTGCCGTCAACAACATATATGTGGCCAACAATACTATTGCCAACAATCTCAGCTATCACCTTTCCACCGTTGCTCAGAATGCTGGCAACCCCGAGCTCTACATTCCTGCCACTAAGGGCGACTACTATGGCGTGAGCATCTATGGCACCACACCCGTCGCCTCCCAGCAGATAGTGGGTCTCAGAGCCGATATCCTGCCCTTTGAACTGCATAGTGTCAGCCCCAATTTTGGTGGCAACGACGGCGATGTGACAGTCAAGCTTACCGGCTCTCATTTCAGGCCCGACATGAAAGTGTGGATTGAGCGCAATGGCGACACCCTCTATGCCGACCGTTTCACTTTCGTTAACTACTATGAGTCGTTTGCTCATTTCAATCTTTTGGGTGCCGATACCGGTCGTTATTCGGTAGGTGTGCTCAACTATTGCGAGGGCGAAGGCGCACTCAGCAATGCCTTTACGGTAGTGCCGCCCTCGCCGCTAAGCCTGGGCTACACCATTGTGCCGCCTAGTGCTCCTCGTGGCAATAGGATTATCAGTCTTATGCTAGAATTTGGCAACATAGGCAACACCGATATCCGCGATGCTGTGCTCGAACTCGAGTCGGTAGGTGGCTGCCCCATCTCCCTCACTCCCGAGGGGCTCCGACAGGGTACCACAATGCTGCGGTTGCCCCTCTCCATTGAAGGCGAGCCCCAGGGACTCCTCAGACCCGGCAGCCAAGGCACAATCACTATCTACTGCCAATCCTCGGGTAATCTGGTATTCTCTATCAAAGAGGTGAATGGCTTATAGTGTTGAAATGATGTATCAAATCAACAAATCAACGGAATCAACATTGATCACAAATCACAAATATGAAACGAATAATTATAACTTTATTGCTTATCATTGAGGTCTTTGCGGTGCGGGCTCAGTTTGCCGGCGAGGATAAGGTGATACTCCGCAAGGCGGACAATAGCCAGGCCACCACCATCGGCACACCCGACCCCAATGCCCAGAACTGCTACAAATGGACAGGTCCTCACATCGAGGGCGACCCCAACCAACCCGTCATCACGGTGCATCCCATCGCTGAGTTCGAAACCTACTTTGTTAGGCGTATCACCAAGAATGGTGTTGAAGAGGACATGGTGTCGGTTACTGTGGAAGACACCATCCGCATCATTTCCGTAACTCCAAAGCATAAATGTTATGCTGAAGGAGAGTCGCTGCAGGCCTATGATTTCGACATCAAAACCTATCCCGAAGGCTATGGCAACCTGGCCGAGTTCACACCCAGCACAGCCAAATGCCAGGAAAGGCGCAGCCAGTCCACGATGCCCTTGCAGGTTTCTATCTCGCGCAATGGGCATGTGTCACGCAGTTCCACCAGTATCAAGGTTATCAACGACGGAGCTGTGTCGCCCAATATCGGGCTGTCGGCCGATATCAAAAAGGTTGTAGAGCTTTTGAAAGACGGACAAAAATTAGCAGACTTGCTCAATGGCGTAGCATCGAAAGCCGATCCTAAGACAAAAGTTCCGGGTCTCCCTTGCCAATCCGATATTGAATCCAGTTGGGGTACGGTGGCTATCACACCCAAGAACATCTGCTGCGAACACGATCCTTATGCAGGTGCCACTTTGGCTTTTGGAGGCTTATCGGGAAAGCTTTATGTGAAATGTAAGGCGTTTAGTTGGGGCATACCAGGTGCCGGTTCGATTGATTTACTCCTCTCCTTTGAGATTTCGGGTGGTTTGGGACCTACCGAAACCACTATTTATCCCGGTGCCATGTCGTGCGGTTCGTTTTGCGTGCCTGTCTTCGTAGGCTATTCTGTGGGTGGAGGCGTTGGTGTATCTGCCTTGGGCGATCTTATTGCGGCCGATATTATGGTAGTGGGTTCGGCCACCGCTACGGCCACTTGGTGCCCGTGGGGGGATAACAAAGCCACCCTGTCGCTCCTGGCCAAGGTTGAACTAGTAGGCACGGTAACGCTCCTGTCCTTTATCCAAAAATCTGTTTCATACCCATTTTTTAGCAAAGAAGCCAGTGTGACTTTTTAATAATTTGTTGATTACAACAAATCAACTGTTCCACAAATCAACATATACAACCCTTATCGTGATGAAAAAAACTATATTAATATCGCTTTTCTTTCTGGTGTCGGCTATGGCTTTTGCACAAACGCATCGTTTCCCAGCCTATAGCACCCAGGAGCAGCAGGTGGCTCTTGATGTCTCCTCCGATTCCAATACCTATCTTGTTCCCGATGGTGGGCACACCATTTGCCCCAATGTGGCTTTGTATAGCTTCACCGGTTGCATCCCTCAGTCGGGAGGTATGATAGCCCTAACTGGCGGTTCGCAGAATGCTGCCACCACCAATACCCCTCCCGCCGTTATCTGCCGCGCGTTGCAGGCCTATCAGTCGGCCTCGCTCACGGCCCTTACAGCTCTCTATCGTACGCAGGATGCTGCTACCATCTCCTCCATCCTTGCTCCCGACAGCGTACGTTTTCCCTATTGGGCTTATGTGTCGGCCATCGACAGCATCGAATATGTGCTCAGCTATAATCAGGGGTCCAAGGTTATTGCCTATGTGCGCTATTATCGCGACACACTGCGGCTCCTCTCCACCTACGTCCTCACCCAGGTTTCGGGCCAGTGGAAACTTATGGTGGATAGTATTGGCTCTACCATGGATGATAATCTGGCCATTTATCTCGATATGCATAGTACTACCGACCTTAGTGCTCCTGCCGATATCGACGGCGACGGCATACCCAATGCCTCCGACAACTGTCCCTGCACTGCCAATCCCGACCAGGCCGATTCCGATCACGACGGCATAGGCGACGCCTGCGACAACTGCCCCCTCAAGTATAATCCCCAGCAGGAGGATTTTGATCATGATGGCATAGGTGATGTGTGCGACAACTGTCCCCTCAAGCCCAACCCCTTCCAAGAGGATACCGACCACGATAATATTGGCGACTCTTGCGACAACTGCATCACCGTGGTCAATCCCCGTCAGTACGATTTCGACTTCGACTCCATTGGCGACGAATGCGACCCTGATATCGATGGCGACGACATACCCAATTCCATCGATCCCGACCAGGATGGCGACGACGTGTTGGATTCCATTGATAATTGCCCTATGCATTTCAACCCCTCGCAGGATGATTCTGATGGCGATGGCATCGGCGATCCTTGCGACAACTGTCCGCTGAGCTACAATCCCGACCAAACCGACACTGATGGTGACGGCATAGGCGACGCCTGCGACGACGATGCTGACGGCGACGGCGTGCCCGACGATATCGACAATTGCAAATCAACCTACAATCCCGATCAAACCGACACCGACTGCGATGGTATTGGCGATGCGTGCGACCCCGATATCGACGGCGACGGTGTGCCCAACGAACTCGACAACCGCCCCCTGTTCTTTAATCCCGACCAGGACTAATTCAACAAAACAACAACCATCAATTCAACAACCATGATGAAGAATATATTCTTGTGCCTGATGTTTCTGATGCCTTTGGGGCTTACGGCACAAATCACCAGCAAAATGCTCACCGAGGAGTCGTGCAACCCCGGTGGCGACGGCTCGGCTACTGTAATCCTCCCGGCCGACCTCGTGCCACTTACCACTGTTGAGTGGTCCACTCCCAAAGGAACAAAGCTTACCGGGCGGACTATCACCGGTATGAAGGCTGGTGCTTATAGTGTGGTCGTTTATTCCAACGATTGTCACAAGGCCATCTATCAGGATGTGGTGCTGATTGAGCGCAACGAAGGTTGCCGCATCAATGTGTCAATCGGCGTTTCCTCGCCCTCGGTGCCCTGCAATACACAGCCTTCGGCCACCCTCACAGCCACTGCCCATGGCGGTGTGGGCAATCTTAGCTATTCCTGGGGCAGCAACACCATGTCCACAGCCTCGTCCGGCACTTATGGCGTTACCGTTACCGACTCTGCGGGCAATGTGGGCAGTGCCAAGGTGTCGGTCAGCCTCACCATGGTGCGATGCTCCGAGGACCCCAACGAGATTGATGGTCCGCTGGGCTACGAGTCGGCCCGCTATGTGTCTGCCGCCTCGCCTATGCGTTATAAGATTATGTTTGAAAACGACCCCAATTTCGCCTTTGCTCCTGCTTCTCGCGTAAGGGTCACCTATCCCATCCCGCCCCAGCACAATATTGCCAGCGTGCGTCTCGCCGATTTTGGGTTCGGCAGTTTTGTATTCAACGTTCCCGCCGGAACAACTAATTATACTAAGCGTCTTGATGTTTCCGACTCGCTGGGTGTGTGGGTGGACGTTACTGCCGGTATCGATGCCCTCAACAATCAGCTCTTTTGGAATTTCCAAAGCGTTGACCCAGCCACAGGTTTTGAGCCTGCCAACTCCCAGTTGGGTTTCTTGCTAGTTAACGACAGCCTTGGTCATGGCGAGGGCTATGTTGCTTTCTCCATCACCCCCAAATCATCCGTGGCCAGTGCCGACACAGTGGCTGCAGTGGCCGAGATTGTATTTGACGACAACAACTCCATCAATACCAATGTATGGGTCAACACTTTCGATGCCGTGGCTCCCACCTCTACTCTTGCCGCACTGATCGATGTGACCGATTCCACTGCCGCACGCTTCACCTTCACTGCTACCGACGACCCCCAGGGCTGCGGTGTGGATAATGTGGAACTCTTGGTGTCTATCGACGATGCCCCCTACACCTCGGTGGGCTATTACTCGCCATCTGACACGGTGGGCTACCGCATGGAAGAAGGCCACCTTTACCGCTTCATTTCACGAGCCACCGACCATGTGGGAAACCAAGAGCCCCTCAAGTCGCAGGCCGACACTTCGTTTAATTACAACACTGCTCCTTTCGACCTTATCCTTTCCTATGCCGGCTTTGCCGAAAATGCGCCTGTAGGCACCTTGATCGGCACCCTCTCCACAGTCGATAACGATGTCACCCTTCCCTTCGTTTACGACCTTGTGTCCGGCTCGGGTTCCGACCACAACCACTTGTTCCGCATCAGTGGCAACAAGCTCCTCACCAACGCCTCTTTTAGCTGTACCGGAGTATTCGAATATTCTGTCCGCATCCGCACCACCGATATTACGGGTCTTTCTTTCGAAAAAGAATTCATCATCCAGTGCATTCAGGAAAACTACCCCTACAGCATCACCTACAACCAGGGCATCTGTCAGGGCTCGTCCTATACCTTTGGCAGCCGCTTGCTCGACTCCACGGGAGTATATACCGATTCCCTCCTTACCGTCCGCGGTTGCGATAGCATTGTCACCATCAACCTCACGGTGCACCCCACCTATCACTACAACCAAACCCAGCACATCTGCGAGGGCCAGTCATTCAGTTGGATAGGTCACGATATCACCAACGATACGCTCACCTCCGACATTTATACTTTTACCGACAACCTCCGCACTCAGCAGGGTTGCGACAGCCTTTTCGGCCTCACCCTCCATGTGCACCCCAACTATTCCACCAGCCAGGAGGCAGTGATTTGCGACAATATGGGCTATACCTGGCTGGACCACGGCTATAGTCCCATCTATCGTCCTGCCGGCAGCCATATTATTTACGACAGTGTGCGCAGCACCTTCGGCTGCGACAGCGTGTTTGTTCTTGCCCTCACCGTCAATCCCACCCATTCCCAGGTAGAGTCGGTCACCGCTTGCGACAGCTACACCTGGCATGGTACCACCTATACCGCTTCCACCACCGAGCCCACAGTCGTCAATCCCAATATTTATGGTTGCGACTCCGTCCGACATCTTCTCCTTACCATCAACCCCAGCTCACACAACGTATCCGTGCAGCAGGCTTGTGACAGCTATTCATGGCACAGCGTTGCCCACACCGTGGGTGGCACCTACACTTATGATTATACCAACAATGCCGGTTGCGCCAGCACCGACACCCTCCACCTCACCGTCAACTATAGCACCACAGGCATAGAGTCGATTACCGCTTGCGATGCCTACACCTGGCACGGCACCCCCTATGTGGCTTCCACCAACGAGCCTATCTATCACACTACCAATGCTGCGGGTTGCGACTCCACCGTCACCCTCCACCTCACCATCAACAGCAGCACCCATCTTGTCGATACCCTTTCAGCCTGCGACAGCTATACCTGGCATGGCACCGCCTACACCGCCACCAGCACCTACACCTATCCCTACACCAACGCCGTAGGATGTGCCAGTGTTGATACTTTGCGCCTAACGGTAAATCCCAGCACCCACAATTCCTTCACCATCGATGCTTGTGAAAACTACACCTGGCATGGCAATAATTACGCTACTTCAGGCCTCTACACCCACAACTACCTCAACACCTTTGGTTGTGCCAGCACCGATACCCTCCACCTTGCCATCAGCAACCATATCGATACCACCTATCACATAGTGGCTTGCGATGGCTATAACTGGAATGGTCAGCAATACACCACCTCCGGTGTCTATACCTTCGACCATAGTACGCAAGGGTCGGCATGCACCAATGTAGATACCCTCTACCTCACAATCAACGCCAGCACCACCATTGTTGACAACGTGGTGGCCTGCGATGCCTACACTTGGCATGGCACCACTTATACCACTTCCACCACCACGCCCACCTTCTCTGCTACCAATGCTGCAGGCTGCGATTCCATAGTCTCGCTCCACCTCACCATCAACAATAGCACTTCCGGCACCGATGTGCAGACCGCTTGCGACAGCTACACCTGGCACGGCAACACCTACACCGCATCGGCCACCGATACCTATGCTACAACCAATGCCGCCGGCTGCGACTCCACGGCCACGCTGCTGCTCACAATTAATTACAGTTCAACCTCCACCGAAGCGCAGACCGCTTGCGACAGCTACACTTGGAACGGCACCACCTACACTGCATCGGCTACCGATACCTACACCACCACCAATGCTGCCGGCTGCGACTCCACGGCCACGCTGCTCCTTACAATTAATTACAGTTCAACCTCCACCGAAGCGCAGACCGCTTGCGACAGCTACACTTGGAACGGCACCACCTACACTGCCTCCACTACCGACACTTATGTCACCACCAATGCCGCCGGCTGCGACTCCACGGCCACTTTGACCCTCACGGTCAACTACAGCAGCACGGGTGTTGATAGTCAGGTGGCTTGCGACTCGTACACCTGGCATGGGGTAGAATACACCGCCTCCACCACCGAACCCACCTTTACTACGCAGAATGCTGCCGGATGCGACTCCACCGTCACCCTCCACCTCACCGTCAATTATAGCACTTCGGCCATTGATGAGCAGGTGGCTTGCGACAGCTACACCTGGCATGGTGTAGAATACACCGCCTCCACCACCGAGCCCACCTACACCACGCAGAACGCTGCCGGCTGCGACTCTACCGTCACCCTGCACCTCACCGTCAACTATAGCGTGCACGAGGTCATCGTTGATTCGGCCGTGGGCACCTACGAGTGGAATGGCGTCACCTATACCGAGAGTGGCGAATACACCTACACCGGAGTCACCTCCGAAGGTTGCGATAGTGTTGTAGTGCTCCGCCTCACCATCCTCCAGCCCCAGGGCATCAACGATGTACTGTTGCAGCAAGTGAGCGTATATCCCAATCCCACATCGGGCAAACTCACTATTGGTGCTGCGGGAGTGCTTCGTGTTGAGATATTCGATTACACCGGTCGTATTGTAGCCACCTATGTTGGTGCCGACCAATTCGACATTTCCCATCTTTCAGCCGGCACTTACACCTTGCGCATCACCCTGCCGCAAGGCAACATCATCCGTCGAGTTATCAAACGATAGCAAATGCACCGTTTCAAATAAAAGAAAGCGACTGTCATCAGTCGCTTTCTTTGTTATAGGTGATTCGCTATTGTGCTTCCAATGAGGCATCACATCAAGTCCCTTATTCCTCCCATATGTTCCCTATTCTAATTGTATTACTGTTACTGCGAGTGACCATTTATCTTCCTATAAGAGAAGGATTTGATGCGGTGCTGTTGTGGTGGTCCAAATATTAAAGGAAGTTGCCGAGAGCGTCAGCGTATAGTGGCTATTTCATGCAAGTTGGAAGGTTGGGCTACACTATGCCGGTGTATTTCTCGAACTTAGAATAAAGTAACCGGCCACTCACATTTGAAGCCTACATTTAGTAGGTGAGGTGAGTGGCCGGTGAGGGGGATATTTGCCGAAATTTTCGGTAATTTCTTTTCTATTCCTCGTCGTTGAGGAAGGGGAAGGCTTCGCCTTTTACGAGCCAGGAAAGGCCGAAGAGGGTGAGGAGTATGATTTCGACCACCATGGTCATGTAGCCGGGGGAGTGGAGCAGTTTTACAAGCACGAAAATGACCTCGAAGGAGATCATGGCCCAGCCGCAGAAACGATAGATGGCGTTGCGCATACGTTTGCGAGGAGTCATGTCGCCACCAGATTTGGTGAAGAGGCAGATGCTGTTGATGGACAGCAGGAGGAAGAACAGTGCGGCAAAAATGGTGTGGAAGATGTGGGAAACCTCCATGGGGAGTTGGAAGAAACCGACGGGCTGTCCGGGGGCTATCCAGCTAACCTGGCAGGGGAATAGGATGATGCCCAAGCCACAAAGTCCGCTAAGGGAGGTGACGATGTTGTCCCATTTGTCGTAGCCGATATAGCATAGCAGCACGATGCAGGCGGGGGTGAGCACACCCACGAGGGCGGGCGACTGATAGTAGGTGCATGAAATGCTCCACCACCATTCGGAACTGGGATGTTGGGCAAGACCGGCAGAGAGTATTGCCAGCCAGGGAAGGATGGCTCCAAGAAAACCACAAATGTTTCTGATACGCATATACATGCGCTTTTCTTTTGTCTGTTGCATAGTTTTATTGATTTTTTGCAAAATTACATTTTTTTTCTAAATAAATAAAAAAATTAGCGTCGGAAAAGGTAATTTGTGAGGGGCGTGGCGGAAGGGTAGGGAAGAGGTGGATGGTGGGCGAGAGAAAAAAAAGATTGTAAAATCAGAAAAAAAGTGTAAATTTGCACTACCGCCATAGTATGCTATAGGCGTTAAAAGGCATTGTGTAGCAGTGTCTGACATTATTTTTATTATATGAGTGAAATATTAGATATTACAAAAACTAAGGTAAATGTAGGGAGCGAGTATGGCCATCTGAATGCCGTTTTGCTCCATCGTCCTGGCGTTGAGATTGAGCGCATGACCCCCGCCACGGCCAACGATGCGCTGTATAGCGACATATTGTGCAAACATATCGTCGATAAAGAATATGGCAATTTTTGCGGTGTGTTTGAGAAATGGACCCAAGTGTTTTATGTGGAAGATCTGCTGGCTCAGCTGATGGATATGCCCGAGGTGCGTAAGGAAATGGTGGTGGAATGCTGCCGTTTGGACGAGTGCGACTTTTTGGTGGATTACTTGATGGGCTTGGACAGCAGAGCACTGGCCAAAGGCCTGATTGAGGGTGTGGACTATAGGGCTGGCGTGGATCCCGAGATATTTGCCGAGGCACGCTACACGCTGAAACCTCTTTACAATCTTTTCTTCACCCGCGACGCATCATCGTCGGTTTATAACGAGGTGCTGATTAACTCGATGTCTTTCCGTGTGCGCCAGCGCGAGACGGTTATCTATAAGTCTATCTTCAAGCACATCTTTAAGGCCAACACTATCTGCGCCATGGATGCCGACCCCGAGGGTCGTACCGAGGGTGGCGATGTGCAGATTGCGGCTCCCGATTTCCTGTGCATCGGCCAGGGTATCCGCACCAATGTGAAGGGTATCAACTATCTGGCTCAGAAATTTGCCAAGGAGCGTAAGCAGTTCCGTATCCTTACGCAGGAGTTGCCACACCATCCCGATTCGTTTATTCACCTGGATATGGTGCATACTTTCTTGGGTGCGCACGACCTGATGGTGTATAAGCCCATGATTGACAAGACGGGCCTGTTTGCAGGCAAGGCTACCACGCTGATTACTTGCGACAACGGCAAGATCACCTATAAGGAAATGCCCAATATGCTGGAAGGCTTGAAGGCTTGCGGCATGGAGATGAACCCGGTGTTTTGTGGTGGCGGCGATCTGTGGTATCAGGACCGCGATCAATGGCACAGCGGCGCCAACTTCTTTGCCCTGGACGACGGCAAGGTGATCGGTTATGAGCGCAACCTGCATACTATCGAGTCGCTCAACAAGGCAGGCTTTGAGGTGCTTCAGGCCGAAGATGTGTGCAGCGGCAAAGTGGATATGCACGACTACAAGAAATTTGTGGTTACCTTCAAGGCCAGCGAACTGCCCCGAGGTGGTGGCGGCGCCCGTTGCATGACCATGCCCATCAACCGCGACTAGTTGCGAGTACGGTTGTCTGCTACAACATTACAATAAAGAATAAGTACAAAAAATAATTAATAACATGAAAAAGTATCATCTGATGAACAACATTATAGGCTGGGCAGTTTGCCTTGTGGCCTGTATTGTTTACATCCTTACCGCCGAGGCCACCGCATCGTGGTGGGATTGTGGCGAGTACATCGCTACAGCTTCGAAATTGCAAGTGGGTCACCCTCCGGGAGCACCTTCGTTCCAACTTATTGGCCGAATGTTCTCGATGTTCTCATCGCCTGAGAATGTGGCACATGCAGTGAATGTGATGTCGGCAGTGTGCAGTGGTTTCACCATCCTGTTCCTGTTTTGGGGCATCACCCTTTTGGGCAAGCATCTGCTGCCCGATCCCAAGAATCCCGATTTGAAGGATTTCCGTACCTGGGGTGTGTATGCTGCAGGTATTGTGGGTGCTTTGGCTTATACTTTTAGCGATACATTCTGGTTCTCGGCAGTAGAGGGCGAGGTTTATGCTATGTCGTCGTTCTTTACGGCGGTGGTGTTCTGGGCCATCCTCAAATGGGAGGAGCAGGCCGACGATCCTCGTTCGCTACGATGGCTGGTGCTTGTGTGCCTGTTGGTAGGTGTGGCTATTGGCGTGCACTTGCTCAACTTGCTTACCGTGCCCGCAATTGTGTATGTGGTATATTTCCGCAAATGGGAGAAGACCACATTTAAGGGCTTTATGTGGAGCGGCGTGATCAGCGTGCTGCTGCTTGCCCTTATCCTGTGGGGCATCATTCCCGGTATCGTAAATGTGGATTCGGCTTTCGACGTGTTCTTTGTCAATACGTTGGGTCTGCCCTTCAATAGCGGCACCATCTTCTTCTTCTTGCTGCTTGCAGCCTTTATTGTTTGGGCTTTGTGGTACACTTCGCCCAAAAAGAAGAACAAGCCCGTGTGGAACGCTTCGGCTCTTGGCCTGCTGATGCTGGTTATCGGCTACAGCACTTTCTTTGTGCTTGTTATCCGTTCCAACACCAACACCCCGCTGAACGAGAACGCTCCCAAAGACGCTGTGGCTATGCGCGCCTATCTGGGTCGCGAGCAGTATGGCCAGACTCCCCTGCTTACCGGTCAGTACTACACTGCCGGCATCCCCATCGACGCCAAGAAAGGCTACACCAAGTATGTGCGTGGCACCGATGAGAAGGGCAAGGACAAATATATTGCCGCTTCCTATCAGCAGAAGTTTATCTATCGTCAGAATCATACTGGCGTGTTCCCCCGTATGTATAGCGACGACAAGCGTTTGCGTCACCCCGAATTTTACGAGTTTTGGGCAGGCAAGTGCCATGGCGACCATAAGCCTACTGCCGCTCAGAACATGAAATATTTCCATGGCTATCAGATGGGCTTTATGTACTGGCGTTATTTTATGTGGAATTTCGCCGGCCGCCAAAACGATATCCAGGGTCATTATTTCAATGATGACGGTACGCGCGACTATATGAACGGCAACTGGATTTGCGGTATCAAGGCTATCGACCAGGCTCGCTTGGGTCCGCAGGACAATCTGCCCGACCACATGGCCAACAACAAGGCCCGCAACAAGTATTACCTGCTGCCTTTGCTGCTGGGTATTGCCGGCTTGCTGTATCATATCCGCCGCAATAAGAAAGATGCCTTTATCGTATTCATCATGTTCTTCATGACGGGTATTGCCATCGGTATCTATCTGAATATGCCTCCCCGCCAGCCTCGTGAGCGCGACTATGCCTTTGTGGGTTCGTTCAGCTTCTTCGCTATGTGGATTGGTTTGGGCGTGATGGCCTTGGCCGACTGGCTGACTCGTTTGCTCAAAAAGGAGTCGCTGTATAAGATTGTAATGCCCGTAGTGTTTGTGCTGTGCATGCTGGGTGTGCCCGTGCTGATGGCCAACGAGAACTGGGACGACCACGACCGTAGCGAGAAATATGCTGCCCGCGATTTTGCCAAGAACTATCTGGCCTCGGTCAACAACAACGGCGTGCTCATCACTTTTGGCGATAACGACACATTCCCCTTGTGGTATGCCCAGGAGGTGGAGGGATTCCGCACCGATGTGCGCATCCTCAACTATACCCTTAGCGGCATGCATTGGTATTGCGAGCAGCTCTTCAACAAACTTTATGAGAGCGAAGCTGTGGATTTCACCCTCACCAAGGATTTCTATGGTTTGGGCAAGGATATTGTCTATCTGCAGGATCGCAGCAACGAGTACTACGAGGTTACCGATATTCTGGCCCTCTTGCGCGATCACCCCGAGAAGTTCAAGGTGGTAGATGGCCGCGGCGAGACCGTTACCCTGCTCCCCACCACCCATTTCAAGATCACCCTGGATATTCCCGACCTGGTGAAGCGTGGCGTTATTCCTGCCGCATTGGCCGACAAGGTGGATCCCGAAATCAAATGGCAGGTGACTAAGGGCAGCTTGATGCGTCACGAACTCATGGTGCTGGATATGCTTGGCACCAACAAGTTCAAGCGTGATATCAATATCATGAACCCCGGTTACATCAAAGATGTGTTTGCTCCCGTGCGCCACTATGTGGTGCAGGAGGGCATGAACTTCAAGCTGGTTCCCTACAAGGCCGAAATTTCGCAGCCCGTACTCTACGACAACCGCGAGAACAAGTATGTGCTCCAGTCGTTTACCGAGGAAAGCTACGACTACTTCCTGCACGGCTATAAGGGTGCTGACGGCGAGATGCACGAGCTGGAATGGGGCAACCTGAACAGCGACATCTATGTTGACCCCGTGAGCGAAAACATGGGTACCGTTCAGCGTCAGACCTTCTGCATCGCTGCTCGCGAACTCTTGCAGAAAGGCGACACCGCTCGTGCTCGTCAGATGTTGGAACTCAGCGACAAATTCTTCCCCAAGACTAACTTTGTGCTTGATAAATACAGTCTGATTATGGTGGACCTTTATGCCGATGTATTCGGCAAGGACCGTGCCGCCGAAATCTGGGATGGTATTTTCAACTACTATAGTCAGGATCTTGCTTACTACGGTCAGTATCAGAAAACTGCCAAGGCATCGGGTGTGTATCAGCTTCAGCAGGAAACCACTCAGCTTATCTATGCCCTTAGCCGTTTGGCTGTTGAGGTTTTGAACGACAAGACCCGCGAGGCTCAGTGCAACACGCTGATTGGCCAGGCGGGCTATCAAATCTAACCTTTCGTGTTGTGAGCAATAAAGTTAAGACACCGAAAACTAAAAAATTCAGCATTACCCTCCCCGAGAGGGAGGGTAAGTTGCTGAAAATGTATGCTCAGGATTATGGTATTACCCGCCCTATGGCTCTCCGCCGTATGGTGCGCGAAGGACTTAAGGCCTATCAGCAGGCCAAGGGCACAATCCAGCCCGACAATCAATTAGGACTCTTTGACCCCTTGCAGATGGACATCTTCGACGAAATAGCCAACGAAGAAGGCAAATAGTCCGCCATAAACCCTACTTCACTTATAAATAAAATAATAATGAAACACATCACTCTTTTAGTTCTAGCGTTGGCGATGGCCTTGGGTGCCGTTGCGCAGGATAGCTGTGTGGCCGATTCCGCCATGGCTCAGCACGACACCTTGGCGGTAGGCGAGAGTGAGCAGGCCGAAGAGCCGTTCAACCCCGGCGCCATCATCATCGGCCATATTATCGATGCCCACAGCTGGCACCTTTTCGACTACACCGACCGCAACGGTCACGAACATGCTGTGGCTGTTCCCCTGCCCGTCATCCTTATCCATGATGGGCATCTTTATTGTTTCTCCTCCGCACGTTTCGAGCACGGACACGCCTCGTACAAGGGATTTGCCCTTGTGGGTGGCGGTGTGGAACGAGAAGAGATTATTTGTGTGGGGGCTGACGGCAGCCCCATTGCCGACGCAGCAGGCAATATCGTCAAGCCCTTGGATTTCTCCATCTCTAAGATTCCGGCTGCTATAATGATAATCGTTGCAATGATCATCGTCATCGTGATGGTGGCCAAGCAAGGATATAAAAAACGTGAAAATCAAGCGCCTCATGGCCTACAATCGTTGGTGGAACTGCTCGTTGTGTTTGTGCGCGACAGCATTGCCAAACCCATGATTGGCGAGGCCCGCTATCAAAAATATCTCCCTTATCTGCTCACCCTCTTTTTCTTTATCTTTTTCAGCAACTGCATGGGTCTCATACCTTTCTTCCCTGCAGGTGCCAATGTTACGGGCAATATAGGTGTAACCGCCACCCTGGCCATCATCACCTTCTTTATCACCAATCTCAGCGGCAACAAGCATTATTGGATCGATATTTTCAACACCCCGGGTGTGCCTGCATGGCTGAAAATCTTTCCCCTGATGCCCGTTGTGGAATTTGTGGGCGTGCTTACCAAACCCATTGTGCTGATGATACGACTCTTTGCCAACATGACGGCAGGCCATATCGTAGTGCTGGGCTTTGTGGTGCTCATCTTCATCCTTAGCAACACCCTTAGCATGGGCGTGGGTGCCGGCGTTTCGGTATTCTCGGTGCTTTTTAGCGTGTTTATCAGCGTGCTGGAATGCTTGGTGGCCTATATCCAAGCCTTTGTGTTCACCATGCTCACCGCGCTGTATATCGGGGCTGCCGTGGCCGAACCTCATCATAAATAGATAATCCAAAACAAAATACTTATAAACTATGAAATCAATTAAAGATACTAATTTCGCAGGTCGTAAAGTCCTGGTCCGTGTGGACTTCAATGTCCCCATGGACGATAAAAAAAATATCACCGACGATACCCGCATCCGCGAGTCGCTCCCCACTATCAACAAACTGCTCGCCGACGGCGCTTCGTTGATCATCATGGCACACTTTGGCCGTCCCAAGGGTGGTTTTGATGCCGAACTCTCGCTGGCTCCCGTAGCCAAATATCTCGAAAGCCTCATCAATCGTCCCGTGCAGTTCACCCAGGCCCTTCTGGGCGAAGGCAAGGCCGAAGAGATGGCCGCCAACCTCAAGGCAGGCGAAGTGATGCTGCTTGAGAACATCCGTTTCTATGAAGGTGAGACCAAGGGCGACGAGGCTCTTGCCCAGCAGCTGGCCAACCTTGGCGACTGCTACGTGAACGACGCTTTTGGTGCCGCTCACCGCGAGCATAGCTCCACCGCTACTATTGCCAAGTTCTTCCCCAACGACAAATACTTCGGTTTGCTTATGGAGAACGAGGTGGTGAACCTCGAAAAACTCATGACCAACGCTCCCCGTCCCTTCACCGCCATCATCGGCGGCAGCAAGGTGAGCAGCAAAATCGGTATTCTCGAGAACCTTATCGACAAAGTCGATAACATGGTCATCATTGGCGGTATGCGCTACACTTTCACCAAGGCCCTGGGTGGCAAGATCGGCAACTCTATCCACGAAGACGACAAGATGCCCCTCGCCCTCGAACTCATGCAGAAGATGAAAGACCACGGCGTCAACTACTTCCTGCCTACCGACAGCGTGATCGCCGACGATTTCAGCAACGATGCCAACACCCAGATCGTACCCTCCGACCAGGTGCCCGACGGCTGGGAGTCTATGGACTGCGGCCCCGAGAGCTGCAAGATGCTTCGCGATGTGATTATGAACTCCAAGACCATTCTTTGGAACGGTCCTGCCGGTGTGTTTGAAATCCCCAACTTCGCAAAGGGTACCATGGAAATAGCCAAATGCGTGGCCGAAGCCTGCAAGCAGGGCACTTTTGCCGCTGTGGGTGGTGGCGACTCTGTGGCTGCCGTCAAGCAGATGGGCCTTGCCGACCAGATGAGCTATGTCTCCACAGGTGGCGGCGCTATGCTCGAATACCTCGAGGGTAAGACCCTCCCCGGCATCGCAGCCATTGAAAAATAGTGACTGTGAATTGTGAATAATGAATTGTGAATTGTGAATTGTGAATAGTGGTGCTAAGCCTCAATTCACAGTTCACCTATCATAATACGCCAATCAGCAACCCGATGCACACCAACCATTTTCTTCCCATAACATTAGACGAAGTAAAACGCCTTGGCTGGACCGAGGTGGACATCGTCATAGTTAGTGGCGATGCTTACGTGGATCATCCCTCCTTCGGTACCGCCGTTATCGGCCGGGTGTTGGAGGCCGCGGGCTATCGGGTAGCCATCATTCCGCAGCCCAACTGGCGAGACGATTTGCGCGATTTTCGCAAGTTCGGTCAGCCTCGGCTCTTTTTTGGCGTCACCTCGGGTGTGATGGATTCCATGGTGAACCACTACACCGCGGCTCGCCGTTTGCGCCACGACGATGCCTACACCCCCGGTGGGGCATTCGGTTTCCGCCCCGACTACGCCACCTATGTCTATTCCCGCATCCTCAAGCAGCTCTACCCTAACACCCCTGTTGTGATTGGCGGTGTGGAGGCCTCCATGCGTCGCCTTTCGCACTACGATTATTGGAGCGATACGCTAAAGCCCTCCATCCTGGCCGATTGTCCTGCCGACCTTTTGGTGTATGGTATGGGCGAGAAAACCATGGTGAAGGTGGCTCACCTTTTGGCCGACAACGAGCCGCTCTACAAGCTCCATCACCTGCCCCAGGTGGCCTATATCGACAGCCATGCCCCCAAGGCATCCGAGGCCATACAGCTGCATAGTTTCGAGGAATGCCAGAAATCCAAACGCTGTCAGGCACAGAACTTTCATCATATCGAGGTGGAGAGCAACAAGATAGAGGCCGCCACCCTCGTTCAGCCCCACGGCAACAAATTCGTGGTAGTCAATCCGCCCGAGCCCCCCATGACCACCGAGGAGATGGATGCCTCCTTCGACCTGCCCTATCTGCGCCAGCCCCATCCCAAATACAAAAAACGCGGAGCCGTGCCCGCTTTCGAGATGATCAAAAACTCCGTCAACATCCATCGTGGTTGTTTTGGCGGGTGCTCGTTCTGCACCATATCGGCCCACCAGGGCAAGCAGATAGCCTCGCGTTCCGACGAGTCCATCATGCGCGAAGTGGAGGCCTTGGCCAAGAGTCCCGACTTCAATGGCGTAATCTCCGACCTCGGAGGCCCGTCGGCCAATATGTTCCGCATGTCGGGCAAAAACAAAGATCTTTGTCGCAAATGTCCGCGCTATAGCTGCATCCAGCCCAGTATCTGCAAAAACCTCAACTCCGATCATGGCCCGCTGCTCAACCTTTATCGCAAAGTGCAGGCCGTGCCGGGCATCAAGCATGTGTATATAGGTAGCGGCATCCGTTGCGACCTTTTCACCGATCAGAATCGCGGCTACGACTATTTCCGCCAAGTGGTGCTGCATCATGTTGGCGGCCGCCTAAAGGTGGCTCCCGAGCACACCAGCGCGCGAGTGCTGGGCTATATGCGCAAGCCCAAGTTCGACCAGTTTCTCGACACCAAGGCGCGCTTCGACACCATCTGCCGCCAGGCCGGTGTGCGCTACCAGCTCATCCCTTATTTCATCAGCTCCCATCCCGGCTGCCAGCTCAAGGATATGGCCGACCTCGCCGTGGAGATGAAGCGCCTGGGCTACCGACTCGAGCAGATACAGGATTTCACTCCCACGCCCATGACCCTCAGCACCGAGATGTACTACACCGGCATCAACCCCGAAACCATGGAGCCCGTGTATGTGGCCAAGACCCCCGCCGAGAAAAAGGAGCAGAACCTCATGTT
>JAKSMO010000023.1 GCA_024400545.1 Bacteroidales bacterium
CCATCGATATATCCATAAGGTTGTTCAAGTCGCTGAACACGCTCACCTTGCCGAACTTGGTCACGCCCGTAAGCATGGCAAACTGTATGTGCTCGTCCATCGATTTCAGGGCACCATAAAAACCCTTCAATGTGGCACGATAGGCATCCTGCAGTTCGGCATTGTCGATGGCCTGCAGCATGGGCTTGTCATATTCGTCCACCAGTATCACGGTGCGGAGGCCGGTCTTCTCGTGGGCATTACGAATCACCTTCTCAAAGCGCATACCCAATGGTAGATCACGATTTGTGGCACCATAGATTTCTTCCCATTCGCAGAGGGAGTCGTCTAACTTCTGCGTCAACACCTTAGGACTGTCATACTTGTTGGTATTCAAATCAAGATAGAGCACAGGGTGCTTCTTCCAATCTTTCTCCACGGTGCTGATATACAGCCCGTCAAATAGTTCGCGCTTGCCCTCGTAGTAGCATTTGATGGTGGACAGCAGCAGACTTTTGCCGAATCGGCGTGGACGGGAAAGGAAGTAATAACGATTGGTGTGGGTCAGGTCGTATACCTGGCGTGTCTTATCAACATATTGATAGCCATCGTTGCGAAGGCTTTCAAATCCTTGTATTCCAATCGGAAGTCGCTGCAAAGTAGTGCCCATAATAATTAGTATTAACCTTTGTATAACGCAAACAATGCCGAATTATTGTATGGCTATTTCGTTGCATCGGATTTTTCAGCTTTATTGAGGAATACCGAAGGCCATGTACATCTTCTTTTTGTGTTCTGTTGCATCGGATTTGCAATCCGATGCTTCCTATTATTAGGATTTGCAATCCGCAGATTAATAATCCAGTCAAACACAATATTGTTGATTGATTAATGCGGATAGCAAACATTGTGAAGAGCGAGCGCAGAACTGAGCTTGCTCAAGTTATGCCGAGCCGCAACAATGTCAGCGAAGCTAATCCTTATAGTAAAGGGTGTCGGATTGCAAATCCGACACAACGATAGGCGGCCAGAACATCCGTGAGGACGGGTGTTTTGCTTAGATGCTTAGTAGTTGTTGCAACGTCTAAGCAATTAAACTACTAAGCGGATAAACTAAACAATAAACCAATCACTCCACCACATACCGCTCAATATTGCGGTGCTCTTTGGAGAAGTTGAGGCCTACGCGCACTATCTGTTGGCCGTCAAGCTCAAAGGGGAGGGTGTAGTTGCGATCTTTGATCTGCTCCAAAGCATCCTCGGCTGTGCCGTCTAGTTTGAACTCCATCACATAGCAGAACTTCGGCGCTTTCAGCACCAGGTCTATACGACCGCGACTGGTGCGGTACTCAGCCTGCACATAAAAGCCCATCAGCTTGGCCACTATCCACACCACGTTTTGATAATGATTCTCCAAGTCTTTTATCAATTCGTATGGCGTGTCGGCAAAGAGGCTGCGCAAGCGCTCCAAGAACTGCTCGGTGCGGCCGGCCTCTACATCTTCAACAAAACGTTGAATGTTGAAAGCTGTGTCGCTCTCAGAAATAGGAGTATAGTACGACATCAGATAATCTACAAAGCCCTCTTCGACCTCCTGGTTGGGAAACCCTAACGTATAGGTCTGGAAACGATCGTCGTAACCTTTGATGGTGAGGTATCCGCTCTGATAGATGACAGGGATGGGGTTGGTGCTGTTGGCATCGATGCTATTGAGCACCTTGGCCGAAGTCTGGCAGGTGGCCATGTGCTCGAGATTGTAGTTATGTGTGCGCAGCAGGTAGGCCAGATAGGTGGGTGTGCCGGTCTCAAACCAGTAGCTGCCGAATTCAAATCGGTCGAATGTGTTCAGCACACTAAAGGGGTTGTAAACACCCAATGCGGCCGGATGGAAATGATAGCCATCATACAGCTTCCGCAGTCGCAACACACATTCATCGTGGTTCAGACTGTTGGCCTCGGCTAGGCGGTCAATGTGGTTTGGAAAGTTTTCCAGGAGTTCCTGCTCGGTGATGCCGCAAATGTCGTAATAGCGGCGATCCATCGATATATCCATAAGGTTGTTCAAGTCGCTGAACACGCTCACCTTGCCGAACTTGGTCACGCCCGTAAGCATGGCAAACTGTATGTGCTCGTCCATCGATTTCAGGGCACCATAAAAACCCTTCAATGTGGCTCGGTAGGCATCCTGCAGCTCGGCATTGCCAATGGCCTGCAGCATGGGCTTGTCATATTCGTCCACCAGTATCACGGTGCGAAGGCCGGTCTTCTCGTGGGCACGGCGGATAACGCCTTGGAATCGGCGTCCCAGACCAATCTCTTCAGGATTCTTGCCATATAGGCCTTCCCATTCGCACAGCACCTCGTTAAGCAGCTGTTCCAGCACCTCGGGCCGGTCATATTTCTCTGTATTCAAATCAAGATAGAGCACCGGGTGCTTCTTCCACTCCTTCTCCACGGTGCTGATATACAGCCCGTCAAATAGTTCGCGCTTGCCTTCGTAGTAGCATTTGATAGTGGACAGCAGCAGACTTTTGCCGAATCGGCGTGGACGGGAAAGGAAGTAATAACGATTGGTGTGGGTCAGGTCGTATACCTGGCGTGTCTTATCAACATATTGATAGCCATCGTTGCGAAGGCTTTCAAATCCTTGTATTCCAATCGGAAGTCGCTGCAAAGTAGTGCCCATAATAATTAGTATTAACCTTTGTATAACGCAAACAATGCCGAATTATTGTATGGCTATTTCGTTGCATCGGATTTTTCAGCTTTATTGAGGAATACCGAAGGCCATGTACATCTTCTTTTTGTGTTCTGTTGCATCGGATTTGCAATCCGATGCTTCCTATTATTAGGATTTGCAATCCGCAGATTAATAATCCAGTCAAACACAATATTGTTGATTGATTAATGCGGATTGCAAATCCGACACAACGATAGGCGGCCAGAACATCCGTGAGGACGGGAATTGATGTCAAGTTTATTAATCCACAAAATCCGGTCCTAAAATAAATTAAATCGATTATCGTTTTTTGATGGCTTTGCCATGCCTTCTCCAATAGGTCTTGATAGTTCCGATTATCTTGATGCTGTAGTTGTTGACACAAAACTTGAACACTTCCCCCATGCGATCGGTGATAGTGATCACACGCCACTCATAATCAATCGATTTAATGTCTTCCCACGCAAGCTCTACCTCAAGGTCGCCATAAGGATAAGCATGCTTTAATTCCCAAAGGACTTTTTGTATAAACGTAGGATTCTGCAAAGGAGACCATGCCCCTACAACTAACAACTTCTCCTTATCCAAAACCACACGAGACGATAGGTCGCGCAGGGCTGAGATGATAAAATACACAAAAAAAGCTATAAACACAATGAGCATAAGGATTACGTCGATATCCTCAGGCACAACAAAACCTCCCCCAAACAATCCCGAAACCAAGATGTAGAGTAAAAACAAAGTAAAAGCACCGAAGAATACTGCAATAAATACAATACCTCCTGTGGGACGGAATGTAATCGTCTGGTTGCAGTCTCTATTGGCCTTAGCAAACTTCTTCTCGTACCCTGTTGCAAAAAGATTCAGTATAGACTCTATCAAAGGTGAACTCATTGATTATAGGTAGGCTCTTAAAATTCAACTTTTCATTGTAGGCTTTCAGGATGCGGAAGATCTTTCTGCATAACGCAAACAATGCCGAATTATTGTATGGCTATTTCGTTGCATCGGATTTTTCAGCTTTAATGAGGAACCCCAAAGTCTACGTACATCTTCTTTTTGTGTTTAGTTTGGTAGTGCTTCTGCTCCCCACGAACCGAAAGGCAGAAATTGATGTCGAGCGTATTGATCCACCAGCGATGCCTATCCAAGAAAATACGGAGTATCAGAGTTTCTTTATATCTATTCGGGGACTTAACCATAAGATTCTTGAATGTGCCTGTGCTGATGGTGCATGGAATCTGAGCAATGGTATCCATGCCATTAGGAGCGATAGTGTCGAATGAGCCATAGAGATTTCGCGGAGCCCAGTTCACTATGTGAAAAGGAATCTCTTTGCCACGTTTGTTTCGTACCGTTACGGAATCAAGGGTAACGGCCTCGCAAGTGTCAGAGTAGATGGAGATGTGATAGGAGTAGTGATTATCTACATAGCGTAACTGTTGATTCTCATAAAACAGAGCGGCAAATCTGAAAATTGGAGAGAGGATTGGTATATGGTGGGGCTCATCAATCTTACTCCAAAGGCGAATTGGCATGCCGTTTGCATCGTAGGTAATAGTATCCTCTCTTAGCGGACTGAATCTGTCCCAAGAGTCACCGGTTTGCGTCGCCATCTCCACCGACACACACGATGTGAACATAATCGTGCCGAACAGTAGGGCCGCTGTCAAGAATATGCGTAGAGTTTTCTGCTTCATGGTCTGCTAAATTATTTGATTATTATTACTTTTAAATCTTAAATACTTTATTCTTCCTCCCAAAACTCGGCATTTTTGATGCCTAGGTCTTTGGGGGTGAACTTGGGGTTCTTGATGCCGGAGCGCTTCTGGCGCTCGTAGTCTTTCAGGATTCGGAAGGACTGGGGCGAGAGGAGCAGGATGACGATGATGTTGATCCATGCCATGAGGCCTACGCCCATGTCGCCAAGGCTCCAGATGGTGTTAGCCTCCTTAAGGCTGCCAAAGAGTACAGCACTGACAAATACAACACGCAGCACGCCGATAATCACCTTCTCGCGGCGAGGGTGTGCGGCTTGGTTCTTGCTGAAGAGATACACCAGGTTGGTCTCAGCATAATAATAGTAGGCCATCACGGTGGTGAAGGCAAAGAAGAACAACGTGATGCTGATGACAATACCACCCCAGCCCTGGCCCAGCAGGGTGCTGAGAGCCGCAATGGTGTAGTCAACGCCCGGCTGGCCGAGTTCGGCCACGCCGCTCTGCACCAGATAACCTCCCGTGGCGGGGTCAACCACATTGTAGCACTTGGTGGCCAGCAGCATGACGGCAGTGGCTGTGCATACCAAGAGGGTATCGACATATACCGAGAAACCCTGCACCAAGCCTTGCTTCACCGGGTGATCCACCTTGGCGGCGGCGGCCACGATGGGGGCGGTGCCTTGTCCGGCCTCATTGCTGTAGATGCCACGTTTCACTCCCCAGGCAATGGCGGCACCGATGATGCCACCCAGCACCTCGTGGGTGCCGAAAGCTCCGCGGATCATGTCGCTGAAGGCGGCAGGTACGGCCTGGTAGTTGACCACCAGCACCACTATGGCAAGGATGATATAGGCAATAGCCATGAAGGGAGTGACCAGTTCCGCCACCTTGGAGATGCGCTTCACGCCACCAATCACCACCAAGGCGATAAGGGAGGCCACGGCCACACCCATTATCCAGGGGGCAATGTGGAAGGTATTGGAGAACGACATGGCGATGCTGTTGCTATGGATGGGAGGCAGGCACATAGAGCACACCAGCACCGTGATGACGGCAAAGGCCACAGCCAGCCAGCGGCAGTTCAGTCCCTTCTCGATATAATATGCGGGGCCGCCGCGCAGCTGGTCGCCGTGGCGGGTCTTGTATATCTGCGCCAGCGTGGCCTCGGCAAAGGCTGTGCCCGCACCCAGAAAGGCGATAATCCACATCCACACAATGGCGCCTGGGCCGCCAAAGCCTATGGCCATGGCCACACCCACTATGTTGCCCGTGCCCACACGGCCCGAGAGGGCCAAAGCAAAGGCCTGGAATGAGGAGATGCCCTCGCGCTTGCTTTTGTCGTTCTTGAATAGCAACTTAATCATCTCACCGAAATGGCGCACTTGCACAAATCGTGTGCCAAATGAGAAATAGAGAGCGCCTATCAAACACAGCCCTACCAAGGGCCAACTCCATACGTATTCGTTGAGGGTGAGAATGATTTTATCCATAATATTTTAGAATTGAAGTTCGGGTGATACTGTGTTACTGGTTGGGTTGGTCCATTGCATGAGCTGGGCCTGTGAGTCGTAGTTATTGAGCAATACGCCCAACATCGTACCATTGATGCTGTAGGTGTTGGTCATCTTACAGTTGCCTTGGATGAGATTGCCGTCAGACTGACCTGTGGCAACGAGTTTGTGTGGGTAGTAGCAATGGCTGATAATGGTGCCGGTGCTGTTGTCGCCGCATATATCGGCTATTTGCTGGGCACTGCCATTTATCTGGTCATAGATGCCGAGGTAGCAGTTGCTCACCTGGCTACTGGCGTCGGTGCGACCCACTATGCCGCCGATAAAAGCACCGGTGGCCGACAACACATAGTTGTCGCTTGTGGTGGTGTTAAGTCGGGTGTAGCAGTTGCGCAATAGGCTGTTGAGCAGGTGTCCTGCTATGCCTCCCAGGCGGGTGGATTCATGGGCGTTGGCAATGGCGATGGATGCTCCGCAATGGCAGTTTTGGATGATGCCTTGGCTGGTGGTTTCTGCCACCATACTACCCACAATGCCGCCAATATAGCTGGCCGAAGTGGGGAGGTTGGTGAAGGTGACCTGGCCCAGAATGCGGCAGTGGTCGATAGTGCTGCGTACGGCATGGGCGCAAATCACACCGGCGGCACTCTGTCCGTTGGCGTCAATGGCTGCTTCATTCACCGTAAGGTTAGATACGACAGCATCGTGGCTCACATAACCAAAAAGACCAGAGGTGGCCGATAGGTTGGAGATAGTATGATTGTTGCCGTTGAAGTGCCCGGTAAAATTGCTGTGGGCCGTGCCGATAGGGGAGAGAACGGCTCCGCTGGCATCGATATCATTTTGGAGCGAATACCAAGCGTTGCTGAAAGCCTTGGCTGAGCCCAGGGGCTGATAGTCCTTGGCCACCAGCTGCTGTATGCTTTGGAGGTCTTGGATGGAGGAAATCTGGTAGGGCAGGGCTTGTGTGCCTTTGCCGTTGAGCACCATGGTGTGGGCGGGGTCGGCCAGATTGATATTGATGGGCACCATGGTGTTGCGCCCGAAACAGCCAGAGGCTTCGCTGCTCTGTTGGTGGCTGAATTCATACACTATTGTGTTAGGCTCGTTGGTCACGGGCGAAGCGGCCACCTCAATAGTAAACCTATTGCCGTGATAGGCTTGGGTGGGAGGAATCACTACAAATAATGTCGCCGAAGCGCCAGCCGATAGCTGCAGCTGGTTGTTGACTGCCAGGGTCATGCTGCGGTTGTCGTCGTTGCTTGCAATGCTGTTGTAGATAAGGCTGGGTGCGCCATCGGCCATGCCTGTAATGTTGAACGAGCCAGACAATGGGGCAAGGTCGTCGCTGACAGTGACAGAGCCGATGCTGAGGGGGAGGCTGTAGTTGTTGGTCACTCTTACTTTCAGCGCCACACAGGCATTCTTGAAGACAATATTGCCAGTGCCGCTGTTCAGGTATGCCGCCATGATGGTGGGCACCTGTTGGTTGCCCTGTGGGTCGGTGGCATAGGTCTGCACGGAGGGTACGATGAGGTTAGTGATACAGCTGCTGTTGAGCGTGGTAGCTTCGGTGGCCATGCTGGCAGGGCAGAAGGCCACATAGCCATTGTCGTTGTAAGGTATTTCGTTCAGCCTACAGCTGGTGCGTTCGTCGTTGATTACGATGGTGCGGGTGACGTCGTTGATGCGCACTTGGTCGCCATTGCTCCAACAGCTGTAGTCCTCGTTGTTGATATAGGTCTTGGACCCACTTTGATAGGGGGTGGTGTTCACTGTGAGGGATACGAAGGCTTCCTCCTTGTTGCAACCCGCCATTGCGCACATGGCCAGTATGATGGTGATGAGGGATATTCTTTTCATAGTTCTATTCGCCAAAGAAGTTGTAGTTGTCGCCTAAAGAGGAGCTGCCAAAGCTCTCGTTTCTGAAATGGGTTCCGTTCTCATTGGTGTTGGCTCGGAAATTGATGAGGGCAGTGCCGTCTATCATCATCAGTTCTCCTGATGCATAGTAGCCCTGTTCTACCCTGAATTGCACTACTCTGATAGTGGGTGCTGTGTATGTTGTTCTCATAATATGAAATTCGTGATTAAGGGGTCGGTATTATTTTACAGCCAATTTCTTGGTGATAGTATTGCCAATCTTGATGATATATATGCCTGATTGGCGGAGATGAATGCGGGTATGGCGGTTCCCGGCAGGGGTGAAGAAGTGCTGACGCCCCAGCATGTCATACACTGCTATGGGGTATTCGTCCAGCATGAGCACGTCCACCTCCCCGTTGGTCGAGCATACCCGTGCGATATCTTTGCTGTCGGTGTTGAAGATGGCCTCAAACGAGAGGTTCCCATCCACCGTGATGTAGCGGGGATTAGCCATGTTGCCATCGCTCCATTGCTGAAAGTCTTCGGCGGGCAGAGCTGTGAGGCATACTGTGGCCAGATAGGGGTAATAGGTCTGCTCCGCTTGGGTCCAGCCCAGTTCGCTCTCCACCTGCACCTGTCCCAATCCGGTGGTGGAGGTGCTGATGGTGTAGCCAATTCTGCTGAAAGTGGCCGTGAGGGTCATGTCGTCGCTCAGCGTCACAGTGTGGCTCGATTCGCCTCCGTCGCTCCAATTGCCAAATGTGTAGCCTGGCATGGCTATGGCGTTGATGGTGACGGTGGAGCCTCGCTCATACGTTCCCTGCCCCGAAACAAATCCCATTGATTCGTCATTGCATAGGAGCGTGAGGACGACAGGGTCGGCGATGGCAGTGTTGCTAGTGATGAAGGTGCATTCCTCCCACTGGCTAGAGCTGTTGGCATATTGCGCACACACAAATACATGGTAGTTGGTGTTGCTGTTTAGGTCGGTAAGGCTGATGGAGGTGCTGGTGGTGGAAGTGATGTCGTGCATTAGCGGATTGCTAGTGGTGCCACATGACACAAGGTATCCGGTAAGAGTGTCGTTGGTGGGTGCGCTCCAACTGATGGTGGCGCTATTGGCTGTCACATTGCTGGCAGTCAGGTTGGCAACCGTTGATGCCTGGTCTGAGGTGATAGGTTCAAAGATGGCGGTATGAATCTGGTTGCCACCATTGGGATAAAAATTGCGGATATTGTATCTATTGCCATCGTTCCACTGCTTGAATCGGTAGCCGTGGTTGGCTGTGGCAACGAGGCGCACCAGGCTATTGGATGAGTAGTTGCCTGAGCCAGTCACGATACCAAATGAGCTGTTGTTGGCCACGGCCGTGATGGTGGTGGGTTGCGCTTCGTTGGGGATAGTGGCCATGGGTTGAATGCCGATGATGGCATAGTTAGTTTCGCTAAATGTATAGTCGGTGCCTTCGGGACTGAGGGCTCCAATGGCATAATATCCATTGGCAAATCCGCCCCATCCCCAGTTGAAGTGGAATTTGTCGGTAGCGTCATATCCATCACATATGAAGCTATGGCCGCCACCCCTGTTCGGCTGATGTCCGGCATAAATCATGGGCCTGCGTGCATCGAGTTCGGCCTTCAGTGCGGCTATCCATTCATCATCAGTGAAATCTTTTTTTTCAATACAGTTCACCGTATGACTGTAATAGAAATGGTTGCGCAGAGCTTCTTCGGCTGTGTAATGGGTGGTGGTGGAATTCTGGTTGCCAGTATAGGAGCCTGATCCGTCAAAGCCATATTGCATATGCACGGCTATGCCAATGTTAAAAAGAAGCGAGGAAACATTATATGCTCGTTCATACGTGGATGGCGGGGCATCAAACATCATATCCCATTTAAATATGGTGTCGGCGAGATGGGTTGTATAGGTGGTTCCGTCCCAGGTATATGAAGGTGTGCCGCAGCCGTGTTCGGGCCATTTCCAGTAATACATAATCTGGCCCAACGCTGTGGCCACGCAGCCCGTGGGCGCATGGCGGGTAGTATCACCGTTGGAGTAGAGCGGGGTGTAGAAATTATAGCCATAGCCTTGTGACCATTGAGCAGTGATTAGTGGGGCAACGCTGTTGTTCGTGTTGGTTTTAGTCAGTGGTTTACTTTGCTTCAATGCTGCCCATTGTTGCTCCACCTGGGGCGATGGCATGGTATTGTGCAGTCTGTAGTCGCGTATCTGAGATTCGTAGGCCTGCATCCAATCCACAAATTGTTCCGGGTAATCCTCCTCGGGGAATGGACTTTCATCTGAATAGCCCAAGATGGGTATCACGCAGTCGTCGGCCGACACAATCACAAATCCTCTGCGGTTAGTCGGGGTGAATACATAGACCTCGGTAAAAGGTGTGCCGTTGGTGATATCCAACAAGGTGTCATTTGCATCTTTGGCCATGTGCATGCCCATCGACTGGGCAAAATTGGTGGCCAGTTGTCGTGCTTGCAATGGGGTCACGGGCTTTGCCTTTACGCATCCCATTCCCCATAAAATAGTTAGTAAGCTAATGGTTAGTAGTTTCCTCATGATGTTGTGTTTGCTCTGATTGAGTATAGGTGGGTACTATATGTTCCATTCTTGAGCTTTGGCAAAATGTCTTGTTTGCACGGTATAGTCCAGTGAGACCTAGTCTCTGTACTCGCTTTGAATGACAATGCAAAGATACTAACTTTTTTTTATTTAGATACCTTAATTTGTCCGATGAATGAATAAATTAATAATTTTACTATATGAAGTCTTTGTATTTCAATGCTTTCTGTGTGCAAATGTTAATTGCCTCATATTCCCCCATACCCCTAAACCAAAAAAGCCCCGAGATTGCTCTCGGGGCTTTGTTATAGCGTATCACTCAAGGTGATTAGCGGACAACCACGCGGCGAGCAGCCTGGCGGCCTACCTGCACGAGATAGACACCGGTGTGCTGAACTGCGAAGGTCACTTCCTCGCCGTTAGCCTGGCGCTGAGCAACAAGGCGGCCTACTGCATCGAAGATGCGGACGTTCTGGCTCTCGGCACCACGAACAACGATCTGGTTGCTGCGGCTGAAGATAGTGATATTGTCTGCATTGACATCATCGATACCAATGATGATGGGTTCAACGGTGACGTCGGCGGTGAGGCTGACGTTCTCGGTGCCCATTACAAAGGTGTAAACAGCATCGGTGGAAACGAGCTCGCCGTTGACATACCAGCCGTTGAAGGTGATGGCCATTGCATCAAAATCAACATCGATAGCGGTGAAGGTAACGGTTACATCGTCGCCCTCCTGATAGAAGCCTGCGCCTTCGAGGGTGTAGTACTCGCTAGCCTCGTTGGTGAAGGAAACCTCGTAGGTGGGGATAGCCTCGAAGTTGGCAGTGATGTCGATGGTGAGACCGGCTGCCATTTCGGGGATAGTGACACTGACGGGATTCTCGGTGTAGGTGAAGGTCTGGCCCATCACGTTGACATTCCAACCAATGAAGCGGAAGCCCTCGTTGGCGATAGCCTCGGCGTTAACGGTAGTGTTGACATCGTAGGTGTAGGTACCAGCAGCGGGATTGGTAGTACCCATGGTGAAGTCGTTCACGGTGAGGTTGACGGTAACGGGGTTGAGAGCGAAGTAAGCAGTGTAGGTAGCATCGCCAGTTACAACAACATTGCGAACAGCGTTGGTGTCGCCATCGTTCCACTGTACGAAACGGTGGTTGAAGGCGGGAGTGGCGGTGAGGGTAGCGGTGGTGTTGTAAGCGTAAACGCCAGCGCCGGTAACGGTACCCATATCGTCGTTGTTGCTGTTAACGGTGAGGGTGTAGTTGTTAGCCTCAAAGTTGGCAACAACATAGATGTGCTGGCCGGCAAGCATTGCGGGAACCATCTGAGCGATGGGGTTGAAGCTGCTGGTGTCGGTCATGCCCATAGCCGAAACAGTGTAGTTGACAAAGTGGTAGCCAGTGTTGGCATAAGCCATAGCATTCATTACGTCGCCCACCTGGAAGGTGTAGATGCCGGCAGCGGGAACGGTGTAGCCCATAACGGTATCGTTGTAGCTGAGGGTAACGGTAACGGGGTTGAATGCGAAGGTGGCGGTGAAGGTGGTGTCGCTGGTAACAACGAAAGTGCGAGTCATATTGGTGTCGCCATCGGTCCATTCAACAAAGTGGCTGTTGGAAGAAGGCATGGCAGTGAGGGTAACGGTGTCGCCTGCATTGTAGATACCACCGCCGAGAACGGTACCCATCAGGATGTCGTTGGTGTTGGTAGTAACGGTGTAGGTGATGATGGGCTCGGGCTCGGAGCAGGAAGCTACGAAAGAGGCAACGAGGCCGCCGTCGGGCTCTACCTCGGAAGCGATGAGACCGTTGAAGCTGTTATAGACATTGAAGCTGACTTCGTCGTCGTAGCTACCGGTGTTCCAAACGAGGTTGTAGGTACGGTCGGGGCATACAGAGACGAAAATGCTGTCGGCCAAGCCGTAAGAAAGCTGAGCAGTGCCAACAACGGTGTTGAGTGCGGAGTCAACCACGTCGAGGCTGCCGCCGTTCCAACCATCGCCATAAGAGTCAATCATCTCGATCTTGATGTAGCACATATCCTCGAGAGCGCAGTTAGCAGTGGTGAAGGTGGTAGCAGCGGACCAGATGCTTTCGTCGTCGGCACCGCAAACAGCCTTAACCATTACCTGATAAGTGGTAGCGGCATTGAGGCCGTTGAGGGTGATGCTGTTGGTGCTGGCGTTGACGAGGGTCATGTTGGTGTCGCCCACTTCGGCGTAAGCCACCACGAAGGAGTTCTGAGTGTTGTCGAGGAGGCTCCAGGTGATGTCGGCAGAAGTGTTGGAGATGTTGGAGGCAATAACGCCGGTAACAGGCGAACAAGCGGGAGCTGCGGTCACATGCAGGGTGTAGTCGTGAACGATAGTGTAGCTGCTAGCGGGGCAGGGATTAGCGTTGGCTGCACTTGCAAAAGACTCGAAGTAGCTGTCATAGTAGCTGTCGGAGCCGGCAATACGCATGCGGTAGTAGCCGGTGTCGGCGGTGCTGGGGATAGAGAATGTAGCGTTGAGGGTAGTGGGGTTGGTGGCAGAAGATTCGCCAACATAAACCACCTCGTTACTGTCGAAGGTAAGGTTGTTGTTCCAGTCAACCCAGATAATGGTACCATAGGTGTAACCAGTCTGGTAAGTGATGTTGACATCGGCAATGGTGCCGGCAGCAACTGCGCCTACCATATTGTAGTAGTTACCATAGTAAGGTGCAGCGGTGGGGCGGGTGGTGTTGTCAACCACTTCGCTGCCCATACCGAACTGGAGGCGGGTGATACCCTGGCCGTCAACAGAGGTGGGAGCGGGCTGGCAGTAGCCGGTGAAGGCCTGTGCGGGGAGGCTCCAGTAGCTCATGTTCTCGCCACATACTGATCTTACAAAGAAGTTGTAGGTGGTTTCGGCATTGAGGCCGGAAATGAGGGCGGTGGTGTCGAAAACATGAATGGTGTCCATGAGTTCGGGGTTGGTGCCGATACCGTAAGCCACAACATACTCGGCAGCGGTGCCGTTCCAGCTGAGGCTAGCGCTGTTGGCGCTCTCGGTCTGAGCTGCGAGGTCGGTGGGAATGGGGCAGTTGTTGATTTCGCGAATCATGATATTGTCGATGAAGACAGAGCCATTGCCGTAGTTGGCCACGGTGTAGAACTGGATCATGATGGTGTCGCCAGCATAGCTGCTGAGGTCGATAGAACGGCTGGACCAGTTGCCGGGATCGCTGTAGCTGTTGCCGTTGCCGTCGTGGTAGAGGGTGTCAACATCGGTAAAGGTGTCGCCGTGGTCGTTAGAAATTCTAACGTAAACAGCACCCGAAGAAGCGTGGTGTGAATAGTCGAAGACGAGCTCGCGGTTGAGGCTGTCAAGCACGATAGCAGGGCTATTGGTGGTAGCAACGCCGCTCTGTACAAAATAGTTGTACATGCGCATCATCTTATTACCATTGTAGGTGTAGGTACCCCAAATGTAGTGGGGGTTGCTGTTCATAGTGGTAGAGGTAGAAGCGCTATTGTCCCAACAGAGGGGCACCATGTTGTTGTCCTGACTTTCGAAATTCTCGGCATAGTCGGTGGCTTTCTCGCAGGGGAGTTCATATACCTCGAGGTCGTCGAAGTAAGTAGCGTTGCCGTAGGAAGAAGTACCCTGGATAAGGATGTATTTGTTGCCATTGGCCTCGATGGGGAACTGGTAGTTATACCAGCCGGAAGCGGCTTCGGCGGGAGCAGCACCGTAGTGGCGGTGTACTTCGCCCAGGAAGGTAGCGCCAGTGGTGTCGTCGGCATTGGGCGAGAGCCACAGCTTGATGCCCTCCAAGGGATATGTGGCAGCGATCTGGCGATAAACCCATACGGAAACGGCGTATTTGCCGGTACGGTCGATGGGGAGTCTCTGGGTGCTCATCCAGCTGGAGGTACCGTTGGCCTGATCCTGCAGGGTCATGGCACGGGCGCCGGAGTGCTTGAAGGTGGTAGAAGTCTTGTAAGGCTGAGTCTTCACACCGGAGCCGGTGGCCTGGTAGAACCAACCCATGGTCCAGCAGTCGGGAATCTCGTCGCCGCTGAGGGCTTCGAAGTCTTCAACGAAGATGGGGGTGGCGGCAGTCTCGCAAGGAGTCTTGAAAGTGCCAGCAAACGACCAAGCGCTGGTGTCGCCCTCGCCGCAGATAGCGCGAACGTAAGCGAAATAGTTGGTGTTGGAGGTAAGACCGTAGATGGATTTGGTGTTGCTAGTGGCCGAAACGATGCTCATGCTGTCGAGGTCGTTAACGGTGCCATAAGCCACCTGGAACTGGTTCTGGGTGGAGTCGCGCAGAGCCCAGGTAAGGGTTGCGGAGGTAGTGGCAACAGCTGCGGTGGTGGGAGCCTCGGTCTTCACGCAGGTGGGAACCTGGGTCAGCTCGATATCGTCGATATAGTTGTAGCTGTAGCTATAGTTGGCAGTGGAGATATTGCGGAAGGCAATATACTGGCCAGCACCGGTATAGTTGTTGAAATAAATTTCGTGATACTGGAAAGCGGTGGTGCTGGTGTTGATGATGGTGTCGATGGGAGTAAAGGTGCTCTCGTCGAGCAGGTTGCTCATCACACCCACGATGAGGGGATAGGTGGCGCTGGTCTGTTTCAGCCAGAAGCTGAGAACGGTGTTGTTTACATTGTCAACACCGGGCATGGCCAGGATACCACGATAATACATGCGCAAGCTGTAGCTGCCGGAGTGGGCGTTGGAGGCGCCGTAATAGATCTGAGGACGAGTGGAGGCGGTCATAACCACATCTTCGTGAGCCAGCGTCCAGCAGTCGGGCATAACGCCGGTGGCTGCGGTGGTAGCGGTGGTAGCATCGTCGAAGTTGTTGGTGTAAGGCAGGACTACATTGTCGCAAGGAGTAGTGAAAGTGATCACGCGAGCATCGCTAGTGTCGCCCTCGCCGCAAATACTACGAACGGAAACAGTGTAGGTAGTGTTGGGTGAAAGCATAGGCAGTACGCCGGTTGCGATGGGGAATGCCATCTCGCTGATGCCCATCACAGCGGGAGAGATAGTGGCATGCCACTGGGTCTCAGTGCCGCCGGGAACAATCTGGAAGCTGGCAGAATTGCTGCTCATGCTCACGATGTTCAAGCTCTGGGGCTTGGGGCAGGAGATAATGGGGCGAGTGAAGGTATAGTAGGTGTAGGCAGCGGGCCAGGTGCCGGATGCCCAGGTGGTGGAAGAGCCGCTGGTGAAGTGGGTTCCGTTGCCGGACTGGTCGATAATCCAACCGTCGGAAGAATTGACGCAGAGTCCTTTCTGGTGAGTGGTGTTGGGGGCAACAGCAGGGTAGTCGCCGAAAACAACATCGATGTTACCGTTGCTGTAGAGGTGCACCTGATAGCTGTAGAACTGGTTGCGGGTGGTGCTGTTGTAGGTGCCCAGGCAGAACTCAACCACCAACAGAGAGTCGCCAAAGTTTTGGTAACGAAGGTGGTGTGCGGCAACAAGAAAGTAACCGTCGCAACCCAGGAAGTTGATCTTGGGCGAGTTGGTGTTGGAATTGGAAGAACTGAAAGGTGTGGTGTAGGAACCAGTACCCGTTACAGTAGGACCAAGGCGGAGGTTACCGTCGGAGTTGACCGAGAACTGGGTGAACACGTCCTCGCCAAAGGGAAAACTGAAGCCAATGCTCTGCAAAGGAGAAGCATAGCTGTCGGCATCCGCAGTGTTGGAGACATCGGTGTAGGAGGTCAGCGTAATCCATTTGCTGGCATCCGTACCGGTGGTGAATGTGTAGTCGCCAAGCGACTGCGCATTCATGCCCATAGCCACCAACAAGGCGGCTACAAACATCAGACTTTGTACAAATCTTTTCATTTTGGATGATTTTTGTTTATAATTAAGTTGATAAAATTTTGTTCTAATGCTGGGAGATGGACAATATTTTGGGAGTGGTTGGAGCGCAGAGATAGTGTGCAAGTGGCTGAATATTATCAATATTCCTTTCGGAGGCAAATGTCCAATACAACCAACAAAAATACGCATCTTTTTTATTCTATCAACAATAAAATCTGTCCCGCATCCAAAAAGTTGTGAACAATCAGTTGAAAACCATTTTTTATGATGTAGTCCAACCAAGGCTGGCCCAAGCCGTGCGGCGGCTCCGCAGCAACTCCACTTTTGTGCCCATTCTCAAGCAAATCCAAAAGTCTATTGGTTGCAATACGTTTACGCTAATAATACGGAACATGTGGGATGGATAAGGGACTTGATGTGGAACTTGGGCGGTGCTGCGCCGAAAGTGGGGCGGAGTTGCGTCGCTGATGGCGCTTTGGGGGTCGTGATGGGGGGCATGACCACGGCGGAATTGGAGCGGAGCTTCTTCGGAGCTTCTTCGGAGGTAGAGTGGGATGGGAGCGCGGTGGGCGAGGTGCTGACTGGAGGGTGGGGGAGGGGTGGTTTGGGGGCGTAAATTGAGTCGTATTTAGGGAGACGAATCGGGGTGTTTTTTGAGCGGATTTTGGAACTTGGTATGGATAAGGGTTGGAAGGCGAAAATGCAAAAACTGACAAAAATCGAAAAAAAGTGGATTGTGAGTGGCTGACGCCGTTTTTGGGGGTGAAATGGGGGAGATTGTTATTTGCTTGCTATCAGTGGTTTGCAGTTTTGCTGCTGTTGGCCGTGCCACGTTTTGACAGCAAAAAATCAACTTTTCTATTTTTGTACATTCAAAAAATTGGGGGGTTAACCCCCTCAATAAAAAAAATGACAAAATACAATACTCGATAAATATGCTGTCAAAACGTGGATAGTGTGTTAAAATTTACTTAACATCATAAGGCGTGGAAGCGGTGTTTTGAGGGGTTGCGAGGGCAAAAGGAAGGGGACTAGGTTGGGAGGAAATTGCGGTGGGCAAAGGGGGCGTGGGGAGCCCTTGCGCCCCGCGCTGGAGCGGTAGGAAAAGGGAGGGTTGAAATATGGTGAAAAAATAATTTTGTCGGTTGAAGAAAAATGCGTAATTTTGCATAAAATTTGTTAATGTACTTATTGGGCTGCAAGTTAAAAATGTGGCTCGCAAAATGCTGGTTATTAATTTTATAAATATAGGCGTTGAAAATAATAAAATAAATTAAAAACCATGAAAACATCAATATTCGCTCGTTTTTCTTGTTTTGTGGTTGCCCATATGGCGGCAGAAGGCATGGGAAGATCCCATCTTTTTGCTACGTTGGCAAGCGGATTTGACGCGTCTGTATCGAAAGGTTGAAAAATTACAACAGTATGTGTAAAATTGTCAAAATATCCCTTGTGGCCTTGCTTTTGGGCGTGATGCTCCCCTGGTGGGGGGCGCCGGCTTCGGCTCAGTCCAGCTGGAAGGAGCGTTGGCGCGAACATCGCGAGGCCGACCCCTTGGTGCTCACCGGCACCCTGGGAGCGAGCATCAGCGACCAGTGGTCCAACAGCGAGTACTCATCGTCGCCGTTGGCTCTGGCAGCCTATGCCAATCTTAACTTTAAGCTTTATGGCTTCAACATCCCACTCAATTTCAACTTCCTGGATGTGTCGGCCAACAATCTGCTTGGCGATTTGAAAGGGGCCATTCCCCGTCCCAATATCTCGTTAGGCATCACGCCTACGTTGGGCAAATGGAAGTTCCATGCCGGCTACAGCGCGCTGTCGTTTTCTAACTACATCTACTCGGGCATGCAGTTTATCGGTGGCGGTATCGAGTATGGCGGCACGTTTCATTTTGGTGCCTTTGCCGGTTTGCTCAACCGTCCCACCCGTTTCCGCGAGCTCGACGAGCGCAGCGCACTTCAGCAATATGCCGACTCGCTGCTGGGCCTGAATACCTACCAGACGCAAACACCTCAGTTCCGCCGCGATGCTATTGGCGCCAAGATAGGTGTGGGTAGCGATCGCAATTTCTTCGACCTTATGTTCCTCAAGGCCAAGGACGATCCCAACTCGCTGCCGCTGTACATACCTTATGCCGACTCCACCATTCTGCGCGACTCGCTGGTGGTGCCCAAGGAGAACCTGGCTATAGGCGCTGTGGCCCATTTCTCTATCGGCTCGTGGTTTAGCTTTGCGCTGAACGGAGCCGCCTCGGTATTCACCCCCAACACACTGATCGACACCCTCGATTTTGAAAACCTCTTGTCGTTTGTGGGCACCGACCTTGATATTATTGACCAAGTGACCGATATTGCCGATAAGGTGAGCACCATCATGCCCATCAACGGCAACACCCAGATACGTTTTGCCGGCGATGCTTCGGCCAACTTAAAGTTCAAATACTTCTCGCTGGGTGGCCAGTACCGTATTGTTGAGTCCGACTACACCTCGCTGGGTGTGTATTCCACGCAGCAAAACCTGAAGAGCCTGGGCGTTAACGGAGGTCTGCGCCTCTTTAAGAATGCCCTCATCATCAATGGCGCGGGCTATGGTCAGCGCGACAACCTCAACGGCAAGCAGCTGTTCACCAACTCGGTCAACACCTACAACCTGAATGCCACCGCCAACATTGGCGCGGCATTCACTTTCACTGCTATGGGCAATATGATTGTGCAGCAGCAGGACGACGGCCTGCTGGCTGTGGATCCCGCGCTCCGCATCGACCAGACTACGGTCAACCTCAACGCCACTCCCTCCTACACATTCTCTAAAGTCAACGACCACACGGTCAGCCTCACTTTCTCGCACGTTTCCACCACCAACAACAACGAGAATCTGACTTCGGATATCGATAGCAAGACACTCTCGCTGGGAGGCGCTTACGAGCTGGATATGGAGGCCACAGGCCTTTCGGTCAACGGCTCGTACGACTATTCCGCATCGCGCAGCAGCTATAGCGACTACAATGCCAACACCTTTGGTTTGGGCGCACGCTACAAGCTGCTCAACAACGACATTCACACCATTTCTATTTCGGCCAATGGCTCGTATGGTATCAACAACGTGCTCAGCCAGGGAGACCCCAACGATGTGACCAGTATGGAAAAACGTATGGGAGTGGCCAAAAACAGCAACTACGAAGTGGTTGAGATGTCGGCCCATTCTTTTGATATTTCCGCATCCCTCAGCTGGACGGCTAAGACTGGCCATTCTGCCATGCTCAGAGCCTCTTTGCGCAACTACTCCAACCGAGAGCTCATTGCCCAGCGCGTGTCCACCACACTCAACGCCAACGTGAGCCTTTCCTACTCCTACTCTTTCGGCAAAAAACTCATCGAACGCAAGTCGTCCGACAGCACCCCCGTGCTGAACAACGCGGATGAGAAATAACTTTTTAATAGAAAAAGAATATGAATATGAAATATTATCGATTATTAGTATTAACCCTGCTCGTCGCCTTGGGCCATGCGCTGCATGCCCAATCGGATGTTACGGTAGTGCTTAACAAGACTACCCGGGCCATGAATAGCGCCATGCCCACCAGTGTGCTGAGCTATGTGAACGGCCCTATGGAGTATGTATCGCTCAACTTGATCAACAATACAAGCAGCTCCAAGCAGGTGTATCTTTCGTTCCAGATGACCACCTCCTCAGTCATCAATGGTCAGGCCGGCGTGTATATCGGCACCCGCGAGAACGAGTCGTTCTCACAGGTATCCCATCCCATCACTTTGGCACCGGGCTTGAATCGTATGACCAACGACGACTTCCTTACCCATTTCAGTGGCCGTCTCACCACCAATTTCAATGCCAACAACGTCAACCTCAATGCGCTTACACTGCCTGAGGGACAGTATCAGATGTGCGTGCAGGTATTCGACCAGTCGTCCAATCCCGTTTCTACCGACAACTGCCTCACTTTTGATGTGTGCTACAGCGGTTCGGCTCCCGAATTTTCGGCTCCCATGATTACCGAACCCGTCAGAATTACGTTGTCGGGGCGTAGAACCAGTGCCTCACTCAACAGCTCGACCCCTGTTTATGGCTATATCATCCCCACTTCGGTGCTTACCTTTGCGTGGACGGGCGTTATCAGCAACTGTTTCCAGGCCAACGCATTCGACTACACCCTTAAGTTTGTGGAGGTTTACCCCAACCAGAATCCCGCTTACGCCATTGCCAACAACCCCGTGCTGGCGGCCATCAACTGCGGCCACCGCACCCTCTACAACTACCGCTATCTGGTTGACCGCAATATTCAGTTCGACAGCGGCCATGTGTATGCCATGCAGGTTATCGCCACACCTTCGAGCAGCGATATGATTGCCAATTTGAGCAACGACGGTATGAGCGAGTTCCGCGTGTTTGAATGGCGCGGACCCAAAACTACCACCACCACGCGTCCGCTTCGTCCGAGCAACACCATTAACCGTACTCCCACCAACAGCTCTACCTCCACTACCGACGATCAGGCCCAGGTGCTGGCCGGACTGCATGCTCCGGCACTCAACACCCCCGGTCATGGCGTAGTGTGCGACGCTAGCAAAAACCTGGAGGTGAAATTCCTCACCGCTTATCACGACTCGATTGTCAACACTTCCTATAATATTAATTTGTATGAATATGTGGGCGACTATGAGGCCACGCTGGCCCGTATGCCCCTCCGCACGTCCACCATCACCACCGAACCGCTGACCGACCATAGTCAGGTAGAGCTCAAATCTATCCCCGACGATTGGACCGCCGTGATGGAGCATGGCCTGCAGTATCTGCTCGTGCTGTCGTCGTCGGTGGACTACAAATACAAAGAAACCCAAACCACCACCACCATTACCTACATTGATGGCTACCCCTCCACCAACCGTAGCCAAAACACGGTGATAAAGGTTGCCAACACCACGTTCAGCGACACCCTTACCTTTGCATGGGGTCCCGACACGGGCCTCTTTGTCCGTGTGATCCCCGCCCAGTTTGTGCGCCCCACCAACGAGAGCACCAAGGACTGGAACGACTCCAGCGATTGGAATGAGATTCCGAAGGTGGTTTACGACAAAGGCTTCCGTTTCTCGTGGGTGGCTGCCAAGAATGTGTCGAACCTGGACACTGTGCTCTACGACCTGTATGTGTGCAACCTCAAGCAGGGCAAAACACGCGAGGCCGCTATGGGCGACACCCTGTATGTGAAACGCGACATCAGCGAAACCCACTATATCGACGATAAGTTGCGCGACAGCCTCAAGGTGGATAAGAAATATTTGGCTTATATCGTTACCCGTGTGAAAAACGGCGAAGGCCGCTACAACATGCTCAACGAAGGCCGTTCCTTGTTCTCCACTTTCCAACTGGAGAAAGAGACTGAGGTTTCGGGCGCACTCGACAGCATGGTGTCGTGTTTCCCCGATGCCATCAAAGAGCTCAGCACCGAGGTTATCACCCCCAAGGCCGACTCGCTTATCAACAACCGTGTGCGCATCCATCTCGGCCAGTTTGATATGATTATGACCGAGGCCAAGCTTGATGCCTCCAAGAAGACCTACAAGGGTTCCGGCTTTATTGTATGGAAGCCCGTGTTCGGCTTTGGCGGCGTAGGTATCCGTGTTGATTTCGACTCCATCAAGATCAACAAAGACTATGCCGTACTTTCCGGCGGTGCCAAGGGCTCGGGCGAGAACAACGAGAGCTACATCAAAATCGGTATCGGCAATAAATATACCGACAAGGTGGACCAGGCTCTTGCCTTTGGCCTTGATAAGCTCAAAGATGTGGGTGCTGCCAAAGAATGGGTGGAACTCTCCAACAAGCTGGCCAACCCCATTAGCGAGATTATCCGCAGCTCGATTGAGGGCGACGTTAATGTGGGCGTAACCTCGCTGCCTATTGCCATCCCCGACGAGGTGTTCAACGGTCAGCACCAGTATATGCGTGCCACTATCAACGACATGTATTTCACCCCCACCACCGCATTGATGAACCTGGTGTGTGTGTTCAATGTGCCTGAGGAGAATATCTACATCCCCCTCATGGCCACCAATATCTGTATGACTCCCGAGGGCCTCTTCTCGCTCCAGGGCGACTCCAATGCCGTAATGTCGCTCAGCCTGGCTGCCGACTATGAGATTCCCTTGCCCGACGGATATACCCTCCGCCTGAAGAAACCCACTAAGCTGGGCAGCCCCTCCGACGGTACCTATCTCAGCTTCACCAACAACCAGTTCCGCGATTTGAGTCTGGGCGCCGAGCTCGACTTTGGCGGCAAAGAACGCCCCGGCAACCAGCTGCTGGCTGTGGATATGAAGAACAACGGCAATGTCAACCCCAACAAGCCCGTGCAGGCTCGTTTCAATGTAACTATTAAGGAATGGACCGACTGGATTGCCTCTATTGCGATGGATCCCTTCACCGTTGAGGGTTCTACCGACTGGACTTTTGTTCCCACAGGCAACGGCATGTTCTACGACCACTCCTCCAAGGAGAATCCTGCTGCGATAAGCTTCCCCAAAGGCTATTTTGATGCCGACAGTACCGGCACCGGCAATACCGATCAGGCTGCCAAGACGGGCACCTCGTCCGATGCCAAGACCCAGACGGCTACCTCTGCCGACTCCAAAGCTGGCGACTCCAAGGCTGACGGCGACAAAGATAAGAAGGATAAGGACAAACCCAAGCCCCATCCCGAATGGCAGGGCTTCTATCTCGACGAGTTCAGCGTGCTGATGCCCTCCAGCATCGCCACCACCTTCTCCGACCTCAACGACGAGGTGGATAAGAAAGACTCGATCTTTACTTATAAATATGGTGTCAACGGCGAGCTGTCAGACTCCACTGTCTATGAAGTGAAAGACCGCATGGCCTTCGGCGCACAACATCTGATTATCGACGAAGACGGTTTCTCGACCGATATCTACGGCCGTTTCAATTTCAAGGCTGAGACCAAGAAGGCCGGCGGCTGGATGTTCGGCCTCGACAGCGCCCGCGTGCGCTTCACCAAGAGCAACTTCACCCACGGCTCGGTGAGCGGTCAGATCGGTCTGCCCCTCTTTACCGGCAAGTTCGACTATAGCTGCGTTATCAATACCGATAGCCTTGAGTTTGCTATCAAGCACACCGACTCTACCATGAAGCTCGACCTCTGGTTGGCTTACTTCAAGCTCGACAAGACTTCGCACTTTACTATCAATCACAATTTCGACGAAGAGAAGACCAAGGTTGACCTCACAATCAACGGTTTGGTGAATATCGATTTCAAAAACCTCGGCATCGATGTCAACTTTGCCGGCGTGAAGGTGGAAGACATGCACATGCGCAACTTCCGCGACCCCAAAGCCGAGAAGGACGAGACTATCTCGTTTGACGGCGAAGGCGACGAGGATGATTTCGACTTCAGCATCGGTAAATGGAGCAAGGCTTCGCCCCAACACACGATTGGTGGCGCACCTTCTACCCGATATGGCGTGCCGGGTGCCATGCCCGACGCAGCACCCCTCGAGGCTCCCAGTGCTCCCGCTTTGTGGAGTGGCTCGCTGGGTGGCTTCACCTTTACGGTTGACAAGATCACTCCCATCATGTCGGCCAGCAAAGATAAACCCGGCTACCAGGATATCGGTATCAATTTCGTGGGCGGTGTAAGCCTTGGCATTGGCGGCTCCGACGATGGCGGCAAGGCTCGTTCCGTTTCGGCTTCTGCCGGTTTCGAAATCTACTGCCCCGTGAATATGAAGACCTGGGATATCGGCAAGCCTGGCGGCAACCTCGACTCTATCCGCATCACTACCGATATGGATATGTTCAAGGTGGACGGTATGCTGGGCCATTACAACGAGCGCAACAACAAGGATGCCGGCAACGGCTGGTACGGTTCGCTCAAGGTAACTGTAATGGATCAGGTGGAAGTGAAGATGGCTGCCGGTTTTGGTAGCGCCGACGATGATAAAGGCAGCTACGACTGGTGGTACTTTGAAGGTGCCGCAGTGTTCAATCCCGGTATTCCCGTCGGCCCCATCAACTTCTCCGGTTTTGGTGGCGGTTTTGCCTACAATATGAAACTTAAGGATGCCAGCATCCTCTCCAAACCTACACACGAACTTATCAACGGCACTGGCACGTCGTTTACCGACAAGATGGTGTCGTCCGGTATGGCCTTCGTGCCCCAGCGCAAGAGCTGGCAGGCAAAGGCCGGTATCCAGCTTGCTTTGGCCGACCCCAAGACCCTCAACGGCGACGCTATGTTTACCCTTGCCATGGAGAAAGGCCATTTCTCGCGTGTGCTTATTGATATCAATGCCTATATCCTCACAGGCTTTGTGCCTGGTGCCGACGAAGCAACTGCCACTTCGGCCGAGAGCAAGAACGAAAGCCCCCTGATGACGGCTCGTGCCATTATCGGATATGAGCAGACTGAGGAGCAAGGCCATTTCCGTTTCAGCCTGCTGGCCAAGAGCGAGGTGGACCTTTCCAACTTGATTAAAGGCGCTGCCGAAAAGTTCCCCGAAGTGAAGTCGTCGATCGACATCAGTTTTGGCGGTGACGATGTGGATAAAACCACCAATGTGGTGAACACCACCAGCCAGTCCACAAAGGATAGAAATTCTTCTAAGAATAACAAATTTGGCTGGAGCGCTAAAATGATTATACCTATCGACTTTGAAGTTACCCACTACCGTCAGGACCGTGCCGAAGAGCGCTCTTCCAACGGCCAGCTGGTCAAAAAGGCTAAGAAGTCGGGCGATGTTGACTGGTATTTTGCCCTGGGTAAGCCCGAGGCCGATAAGCGCTTGACCTTCAGCACTGACTTGGATTTGGCTGTGATCAAGAGTGCGTCAACATTTACCTTCTATCTTATCACAGGTAACAGTTTTGACTACGAACTGCCTCCCATCGATGCCGATGTGGCCAAGTTCCTTTTTGACGATGACGACCCCAACAAGCAGGTGCAGACCAGCGAGGGTAAGATTAACGATGCCCGTGAGGCAGCAGATAAATACAAGATGGGCGCTTTTGCCGATGCCGGCGGCTTTGCCATGGGCATGACTTATCGCTCCGAACTGGGCTTCGACGCCTTCCTCTACCTCAACGCTACTGCCGCTCTTGGTTTTGATGTCGGACTCTTTGATGTCAACGGTCAGAGCTGTGCGGGCTATGACACCATTGGTAAGAACAACTTCTATGCTACCGGCCAGATTTACGCCATGCTCAAAGGTGATGTGGGCCTTAGCCTGAATCTTGGATTCTGGAAGGGTAAGATCTCGCTCTTTAGTGCCGGTGTGGGTGCGCTGCTCAAAGGCGGTGGCCCCAACCCCTCGTGGGCTTATGGCCTGCTGCGTTTCAAGGTATCGGCTTTGGGCGGTCTTGTCAAGCTCAATACTTCTTGTGATTTCTCGGTGGGCGATGTATGTCTGCCCGGTGCCGGCGATCCTTTGGCCAATGTGAAATTGTTTGAAACGATCAACCCCTCTTTCGCCAGCATGTCCGATGCCAAGGAGACTACCGATAGGACTTCGCCCTACTCTACGGGTAATGTCACTTCCAATATGCCCTGGAGCCATGGTGCCGACGCATACAATTCCTACCGTCGCAATGAGGTGGTGCTTGTAACACCCACTACTGATGGCCGCGACTACGATGCTCGTTGCTTTGCCTTTGTGCTTGACAAATCCTTGTGCGACCATACGAGATATTACGCCAGAAAAGGTGGCTGGTCGAGTCAGGGCACTGCTAACACTCGCTTCACATTCCTCGACGACGATCCCAATGCTTTCGCATTTGAAGATGAAACAGGCGGTTTCGCACCAAGTAAAATCCACAAATTCCAATTTGTTGGTCGCGCGTTTGAGAAACGTAAGCTGACTACTATTGCGAAATACCAGTCGAGAGACTCTATTTATAATTTATCAACCTGCAAACCCACTGGCGGTAGAATGTCCGCTACAAGTTACTATTGGGGTCTCCCGCTGTACGATGGTCAGCCCAAGCCCTGGCATCAGGATACTGTGTTCTACATTCGTACCGATGCTGCTTCGGAGAACCTCGACAACCAGGTTATCTTCACTTGGCCTTACAACGGTGATCCTTTTGTGCCGTACAATGAGGTGAAAGACCACGCCTATATCTTCCTGTTCCAGGATCGTGGCGATTTGCTTGACCCAGCCCAGCTGCGCAGTGAGGGTAAGGAACTCAAGGTATTCCTTGTCAATCAGTCGCAGAGTCTGACCGAGGGTACCGAGTGCACCTATACTTATCATGGCAATACTCGCACTCCCTATATTGATGTCAACATCAAGCCTGAAAACCTCAAGCATCGCAACTCCGACGGCACCTTCGCACCCTGCTACATTGCATTTATCAAGATTAAGACCGATGAGTATAATCGCGAGCTGGAGGCAGCACAGCGCCAGGCGCAGAAATATGTTATCGAAAATCAGTTCGTGCAGAACCGTCGCAAGTCGAGCACTTCCGTATTAGGCGCAATCCTTGACGGTTTGGAGACCCTTGCCGGCGGTAGCGCCGAGTCGGGCAATGTGGACCTAGCTTTCTACCAGAGTGCCGCTCAGCGTCAGGCCACCGACGAGGATGTTGCCTCGCATGGTGAGGACACCCTGATGTCGTATAAACGTGTGCAGGAGTCGGCCATGCAGATCTGCAAGCGTATAGGCACGCCGATCTACACCCTCTACTTCCGTCTTGATCCCGAGTATGAATCGTATAGTGAGATATTTAATGCTATGGTGAAAGACCAGCAGAAAAACCGTGTGGATATTTCGGGCTCGTATAGCTACAACTCGGATGAAGAGTTGGGTACGATCACTATGGGTGACTACTACAAGCAGAACAATCCTACTTTTGCCAATATGGCCCACATCTTCTCGGAGTACGATCCGCAGGATCCCCATATTTATAGAACAACACTCAAACAGCCTCCTATCGCCACTATTACCATCAATGGTATGCGCACCATTAGCCGTAGTTACAACGATTACATTCCCGGTTGGTTGGGTCGTAGTGAGGAGTTGGCCTACCAGTTGCATGAACAAAACACCTCTTTCCAAACCTATTTCCGCGATAGAAATGCAGGTGTGTTGAATAATAGTTTTGTTTCTACAGGAAAGAGCTTCAACAAGCTTGAGTATGCTATGACGCCTGAGAATCGTTCAGTATATGCGGCCACTAGTTATACCCGAATGAACGCCAACACCATTATGGACCAGCTTAATAGATATGGTCTGTATTCCGACGACTCCTATAACTGGGGTGACCATGTGGTAGAAGGAACGCCCCGCTCGAAGGTGCGCGACTGGTTCTTCCCCAACATTCTGCAGGTCACCACTACCGGTGTGCGTCGTGTTGACAGCACTTTCTTCAAGTCGAGCGAGAATCTGCATCCTGCCGATTTCCGCACCACGTCGCCGACTATTAAAGTGCTCGACTACACTGCCATGGCTACTTCCAAGAACAATAAGCTGATCTTCTCCTACTTCCAAGATATTGTGAGTTATGCGCTGTGGTATGAGAATCAAAGCTCCGGAACACTTGACAAATTGGAGAAAACTTATACCTCGTCCGATAAGATTAACGATATCTTGACTGTCAACTCTGCGCCTTTCACCGTACGCAAGAGCTCTATGCTGGCAGTGAAGGCCGAGGCACGCTATTGTGAGTCTAAACTTAACAGTACCAACTCGTATTATCGAAAGAACTACTTTGGATGGTATAAGCATTGGCCTCGTACGGGCAATCCTAAGCATACCAAGTTCAATACCAAATCGGGCTGGTCGTTGGCGGATTCTCCGTGGTTCACTTATTCCGGCTTCACTGGTAGCAGCTACACCGGCTATTCGAGTAACGGAGGCAACTCAACGCAACGCTATATTGTGGATATCTATTACATAACCCAAGGTTCAAATTCCAGCGCATTCGTTACCTACTGTCTTGACCTTTGCGACAAGATTAAGTACAACGCTAATAAAGCCACAATGCCCATTGCCTACTATCAGCACAAGGTTAGTCCGTCCTATAACAACGGAAGCGGTCTAAAATACTTGCAGATATCTTTCATGCAGGCTTGGACCTTCGATACCGATAAAGGCATGACACTTAGTTTTGACAAGAACGACTTTTAGTAATTAATCTTGAATCAATGTAATTAACATGATGAAACATATTTTTCGCATATTTAGTATGGTTGTCTGCCTAGGGTCTTCCTTGGCCGCTATGGCACAGACCCCAGTGGTCGATACCACATCTTATGGCAGAAGGCCCGATTCCCTTTCCGACCAGATCTTTTATGTCCAAATGGTGGCTCGTAACTATGGCGATAGTATCGTGCTCCGTTGGGCTCCTGAAGACGCTGGTGTGTGGCGTCTGGGCACTTACGAGGGCTACATTATTGAGCGTTTGGGTGGCACCAAGCTGTATGAGGATAACGCCGCTATCCTCACCCTCAACGGGGGCAAACCCATCAAACCTCTTACCCTCGAACAAATTCAGGTCCGTTACTCATCCGACGACTTGCATGCCGGTGCGTTGGCCCAGATGCTTTATGGCCCATCGATGGTAGATACCATGGGTAGCACCACCACCGAGGGTTTCTTGGGCAACATCTTCCACCAGTATCAGGAGCAAGGCCAGCGCCAGCTGATGGTTTATATCCTTAGCGATATGCGCGCCGATCTTGCACAGGCTGGAGGTCTCCGTTTTGTGGACCGCGATATCGAGCGTGGTCAGCGTTACGAATACTCCATCCATCCTATTGTTGACACCTCATTCATCAATGTGGCCGGCTCTTCGCTCCTAGTGTCGGGCAAAGCCTTTAAGCGCACCGCCGATTTTGAAGTGCCCACCATCAATATCGAGCAGATTGATGCCAGCCGCGCCGTCCTCTATTGGGGACGCAACAGCCTTACGGGCTATTTTATTGAGTGCAGTATCGACGGTGGTGCATGGACCAAGGTCAACGAAACCCCGATCTTTGCCACCAACCCCGACGAGGAAACCCGCCAGGTGTATGGCGAAGAACTTTCCAAACTTATGAAAGATAATGTGGTGTATATCGATTCGCTGAAATTGGGCCACACCTATCGTTTCCGTGTGAAAGGTTACGACGCCTTTGCCGACTATTCCGACTTCAACACCATGGAGCATGCCTTCAAAATGATTGACATTGTGCCTCCTTCATCGCCCATTATTCTCGCTACCACTCCTTCTGCCGACAATTCCACCTGTACTCTCCAGTGGGTCAAAGATACGCTTGAGGGCGATTTCCGTGGCTATGTTGTCACCTTCTCGTTCTCCTCCCAGGGCCCTTGGCACAACGTGAGCAACCTGCTCGACCCCAAGACCACTTCCTATACCGACTATAATGCCGGTGAGCGTGGTCCGGGCTATTATCGCATCTTTGCTTCCGACACTGCTGGCAATGCTTCGTTCAGTCTGGCTGCCGGCAACAATATTGCCGACCTTGTGGCACCCCATGCTCCCACCAATCTGCGTGGTCAGAGCGACTTTATCTTCGACACCATTCCCACTCCTGCTGGCGACTCGCTGGCTATTTCCACCAATGGCCAGATCTATCTTGAGTGGGATCCCGTTAACGACTTCGACCTTTTGGGTTACCGTGTATTCTACGCCAATCAGCGCGACCACGACTATATCGAGGCATCCCATAAGCCTACCACCAACCTCTTCTTCTTCGACACTGTCAACATCAAAACCATCACTCCCTACATCTATTATTATGTTATCGCCGTTGACCAGCGTTACAACTACTCCATCCCTTCGGACACTATTGCCATCCGCACCCCCGACATTGTGCCTCCCGGCGTGTGTGTGCTCCTCGACATGCACCAAACCGACGACAGCGTTTATATCACTTGGACAAAGAGCACGTCCGAAGATGTGCAGCAGTATATAGTCTATCGTCGTCAAAAGGGTTCTAACCGCTGGGTGCACAACAAAACTATCCCTGCCGCCCAGCTTGAGGGTAAGACGGAGATTAACTTTGTTGACTGTCCGCCGGCCAACAACCGCGCATATCAGTATTGCATTGAGGCTTTGGATAGCGCCATGCTCTCAAGCGGACGTTTTGGTTATGTGAATGTCTATTCCAAAGGTCCTCGCACTGCCGAGGTTAAGATGAACCTCAATGCCAAGCGCGACAAGAAGACCAACCGTGTAAACCTGAATTGGAAGTATAACTATCGTGGCGAGTTGGCTCATTATGGCGTCATCTACCGTGCCATCGATGGCGGTGCCTATACGGCCATTGCCTCCTTTAATGAAGGTACCTTCGAGTATGTCGATACCCAGGCTCCTGCCGGTTCAACACTCAAGTATTACATCGTCCTCAAACTTGGCAACGGCTGCACATCCAACCCATCCAACACAGTCAGTGTCAAATAGTGCTGCCTTGTATTACACAACAATAAAAAAGGGCCGACCACATGGTCGGCCCTTTTCTGTTTGCCATAGTTCTTACTCTACAATTCTTACATCGTCGGTGTGGGTGCGTACTTTGAGCCACTGGGTCAACCTGATTCGGTCGGCCTGTGGTAGTGTTGGGGTTGACGATAGCTGCACCATCAGCACCTCGCTTGACTGCTGAGTGCTGTCGGGCTGGGTGGCTGTGCCACGGGCAAGGGTTACGCCATTCACACTGGGATACTGGGCTTTGATTTCCGAGGCTAACTGCTGGTAGGGTAGTTCGGCCTGCGACATACGCTCGATTTGCTGCTTGAGGTGTGCAATCGTGCTGTCTTTAGTGGCAATGGTGGCCGATTGCCGAGCCAGTAGGTCCTGCGTCAGCTTGCCGCCGCGCATAGAGCCGCCCAGAATATCGGTGTTAAACATCAGCTGTCCGCGTCCCAGTCCTTGTTCGGTAGCCAGCTGGTAGAGGGTTTCCTTGTTGCTGGAGTCAAGCTCGTCGGCGGCAATAAACAGCTCCACAGTCGAATTGCGGCCATCGTGGGTGGTGCGGTAGTCATAAACATAGTTGTTGCCCAATACTTTGGTGGTCTTTATGAAAGACTCCACATTGCGCTCAAAATTGTTTTGGCGCACTACTGCCACAGCCGATGCGATGCTGGGTATTATCAGCACGATGATGGCAAAAGCCATGATGCGTTTGTTGCGACGTTCGCGGCTGGAATCCAACACAGACACCTTCTTAAATCCCATATATTTGACACCCACAAAGGTGGCAAGGGCAATAAAAACGCTATTGATGAAGAATAGGTAGAGCGCTCCCAACGCATAATGGATGTTGAGGGTGGCCACGCCAAAGCCTATGGTGCACAGCGGCGGCATCAGTGCTGTGGCTATGGCAACACCCGAGATGACGGTGCCTTTCTCCTTGCGGCAAGTTTCCAATATGCCGGCCAAGCCGCCAAAGAGGGCTATCATCACATCATAAATGGTGGGATTGGTGCGGGCCAGCAGTTCGGTAGGATTTTCCAGTTTGAGCGGTGAGAGCAGAAAATAGAGCGTTGAAGCCACAATACTTATGGCAACCATCACGCCCAGATTTTTCAACGCGTCACGTAGCAGGCGGGTGTCGTTGATTCCGATGGCCATACCGGTGCCGATGATGGGCCCCATGAGTGGCGAAATAAGCATGGCGCCAATAATCACGGGGATGGAGTTCACGTTCAAGCCCACCGACGCAATCACAATGGCAAAGGCCAAAATATACACATTGGGTCCTTGGAAATGAATATTGCGCCGTATGCTGTCCTCGGCAATAGCTAGATCAACATGCTCGTGCAGCGCAATGCGGCTGCGCATGCGTGAAAAAAGTGAAGAGAGGTTCATTTTCGTATTATTGTTTTTCATACTGTAAGTTATAACGGAAATATTTTCTGCTTATTGTGTCACTCCGTTTTTATAGGTAAATACAGCGTCTTAGGCGTGAAGATGTAGGGGTGATTGGGCCGTGCCGCTTGTTCTGATGGGTGAAAAAACACGATATTCAAAATAAAGTTTGTATCTTTGCAAACGAAAAAATAATGCGCAACATGAATAATAATCTCATAAATATCGATGATAAATAACGCGTAATCCGATAAATGGTGTACAGGATCATTTGCCGGTAAAGGGTTGCGCCGTTGTTGCGCATCCCTACGCCCAACAACCAGAACAACTAATATTTAAACCTATATGAAACATCAAAACTTTATCCGTCAGCAGGCATTCCGTTTCCGTCGCTTCTCGCGCTACGGCTATGCTGCTTTCCGTTCGATGCATCGTGTAGTCAATATTGGACGTCTGGCCATACACGTTGCAGATCACCAGTTGAAGAAATCCGCCGTAGTGCTAGCCCTTGCCGTGCCCGTTGTGGCTGGCAGTGCTTTTGCGCAAGACGATGATGTTCTCGACGAACATCTGCTCCCCACCATCGACATTACTGCCCCCCTCTTGCCCGAGCAAGGGTCGCCCGATGCGATACAAGTCATTCCGCAATCGCAGCTCCAGGGGTTGGCAGTGTCTTCGATAGGCGAATTGCTGGAGCAGCTCCCGGGTGTTGATCTGCGTGCGCGTGGTGGCAATGATGTGCAGTCCGACCTCACGCTTCGTGGTAGCACTTTCGACCAAGTGCTCGTCCTTCTCAATGGTGTCAATCTTGCCGACCCGCAAACCGGCCACCACAATCTCGACATTCCCATCGACCTTTCTCTTGTGGATAGGGTAGAGGTGCTCCCGCCTTCGGCCCTGCTCCGCTACGGCCTTACTTCGCTCTGTGGTGCGGTGAATATCGTCACCAAGGCTCCGTCTGCCAACCATCCCAGCCTTTCCTTATCGGCAGGCAGTTTCGGACAGATGCATGTTGTAGGCGCACTGCCATTCGCTGTGGGTTCGTGGCATCTCTTCTCGGCGGCCTCCCATCACCGAAGCCAGGGCTATCAGCCCAATACCGATTATCGGTTTTCCAACCTTTGGCTTCAGGCCCAGCGTGCCGACTCGCTGGGGCAGTGGCTCTTGCAACTGGGCACTCAGGTCAAGGACTTTGGCAGTCAGGCTTTCTACAGTTCCACCTATCCCCACCAGTTTGAATCTACCCGCACCCTCATGGCTGCCGCCACTCGACAGCAAAAGATAAACACGTGGGATTTGGAAGCCACACTCTGCGCGCGACTCCATACCGACCGTTTCGAACTCTTCCGTTCGCAATATGTGGAGCCGCCGTCGTGGTATGGTGGCCACAATTACCATTTCTCTAATTCTTTAGGATTGCGCGTGCGCTTGTCGAGGCTATGGGTGGCCGGGCGTAGCACCTTGGGTGCCGAAGTCCGCCACGAGGGCATCCTGTCCAATGTGCTTGGCGATAGTATAGGCAGTCCGTTGCCCGTCATCTTTGACGACGGAGACCATTACTACACCTTAGGCAAATCTCGTCTCACTTCCAATCTCTTTGCCCACCATAGCGTCTTTCTAGGCCCTGTCTCCATCACGGCGGCGCTGTTGGGTTCGCACAATACCTTGCGCGGTTTCAACCATGGCTATTCCCTTTCCGTACGAAGCCCCTTGGGGCGTTGGCTCAGGCTGGATTGCTCAGTGGGCCGTTCCATGCGTATGCCCACTTTCACCGACTTGTACTACCATTCCGTCAACCAAGTGAGCAATCCCGCCCTTCTGCCCGAAGTGGGCTATACCGCCGAAGCCAATCTGCATTACCATCGTCGGCATTTCTTGGCTGAGGGTACAGTCTATGCCCGCCACGGAGTTCATATCATCGATTGGATCCGCCTTCCCGAGTCGGATGTGTGGCATAGCATGAACCATACCCAGGTTGATGCGTGGGGCTCGTTATTGCGGGCGTCATATAAGGCCGACGGCCTGCTCCGTCGCATCAATGTCAGCTATTCGTATTGCTCGGTGGCGCAAACAGCCGATGGATATGTCAGCAGCTATGCGCTCGATTATCTGCGTCATAAGTGTGATGCCAGTGTGGTGCTCTCGCCCGTGGACAACTTGCGGGTGAAAATGCTTGCTGACTTCCAGTGGCGCGAAGGACAATACTCCGATGCTGCTGGTTTGCTGCACCACTACAATCCTGTGGCGCTTCTCAATGCCGAGGTGGAGTATCAGTTGCGTAGCATCACCTTCTTTGTCGAGGGCGACAACCTCCTCAACCGCACCTATTGCGACTATGGAGGCGTCACCCAGCCCGGCATTTCATGTCTGGCCGGTATCCGATACAGCCGTTAGTCCTCCAAACCCATTTCTGGTCGTAAATAAAACAGTTGGGGCAGTAGTCAAAACTACCGCCCCAACCCCGTTTATCCCACCAACCCCTAAGATAAAGCAATAATTATCCAAAACCACTTTGAGTTGAACAATCAGTAATTGTGAGAAAGTTGCCATTATCAGAGGTGAAACAATAACGCCTTTTCTTTTCTTCTTCATACCAAAACTTGATTTCACATAATCGCATATCTTTATTCATAGCCCGAGTGTTCTTGTTTCGTTATTGGCGGCAAACTGAATGTAGAAGAGGCGTTCATCCCAATCTTTTTGCCCCGTGCTTTCAATGGAGGTTTCTTCATCCTCCCCATCACGGAACCTCACATCGTCGCCGTCAGAACCATCTTCCTCCTCGGACTCTATGTCGGTCACGCTTGCGGCCTCAACCTCTGCGTCCATATCGGCATACTTGGCTTCCTTCTCTTCGAGTTCCTTCTTCATCTGTTCTGTGTACTCGACCATGTGCTTTGCATTGTCCTCGCTGCGCACCAAGAAGTCGCCGTTCTCCTTGCTCCATCACTCGAAGCAGGCCTTTGTGTCAGCCTTCAATGCTGCCATCCCGTCCATGGACAACTTGCGGCCGAACTTCATCACGAACATATCAATCACCTTTCCATTCTTAGTGGTGTACTCTTGGGGCGTGAGGGGGTAGCCATCGCCGTTCAATTTCTCATTTTCACCCACAGCATCAGTCATATTTTCGTCCTCGCCCGCTTTCTTATCCGAAACTTTTTTGCCCTTATTTTCAGTTACTTCCGAACTTTTGTCAACTTTTTCTTTGCCAGTTTCCAAAATCTTCGTACCATTGCCGTCGAAAGTAGAGGGCTTTGTACTGGTCTTTGTCTGAGTGCCGCCTAGTTCGGCATTGAGCGAACCCTCACCAGTTTCGGCGTTCTGGTTAGTCTGAGTATGACGACTATACACCATATTATTACCGCTAGCATACTTCTTATTGAATATACCAGCGGTATTTATATTCCAATAAGAGCCATCTCTCGAAAGTTCTACAACAAGGGTGTTATACTCGCATTGCCTGATGGGAGTATTCACAAATCTTGTCAAGAACTGGATATAATACCAGAGCTTGTGGTCTTTGTTTGAGAGCGGGCAGCCGAAGTATTCCCGAACCTTCTTTGTCTCATCCGCCACTATATTCCAGTTCCCGAGTAGTATGATGGAGGAGAAATCCCGGTATGAGTTGGTGGATTTGGTGTCGTCGTCTCCGAAATAGGTGATTTTGTAACGGTCATGGCCTATACCTTTCTTCTGCAGCTCCGAATCGACCTTCTCTACAAACTCGCGGCAGCCGGGGGCGTTTCAGGAATCCCCGCTGTTCATCCAAGTCACGACCAGGACAGGGCCCGACTCAGACTGGATCATATTCGACACCTCGTATATTACATCAGTGAAATTACTACCCATATACCTGTCGCTCCTCCTTACCTTGCTGGGGAACTCTACAAAATCGACCTTGGCGTTATACTTGTTTTGTAGGTCAAGCAGCTGGAAGTGCTTGGAGTCTCTTAGAAGGACGTCTCCGGATTCTTCGTATATCAAGACATGGGTGTTCATCGAAGGCTGGGACAGGTGATGCGGCTTAAAAGATATCTCACAGGCTTCTTTCGAGTCGGACATCCACGAACCGTAATAGCTGGGAAGCAGTTGCAGCGTAGTCTCTCGTTTTAGGCGGGTGAGGGTGTTGTTCGCCTTATAGAAGTCCAGGTGTGTCCCACTTAGAAATTGTTCGTAGAAGGATCGTACTTTCGAGGGTGACTTCAATACAAAACCGCCGCTTCCAGAATGGTCAGAGAATAGGCCGAGAAGTGTTTTCGGGAAATGGAGAAGCACCACATCCAACCTAACCAAACCTTTCCCCAGCATTCTCAAATACACTTTTATCCTGTAAAGAAAACTTACACATGCTGTAAAGAATCTTTACATGTATTATTATCGATAAATCATGTATTCGGATGATATACAGTAGTTACAAGATTTTGGCATGAATCTTGACGTGTTTATTAAAAACGATAAAATATATCATAATTATATGACACGACGCAAAGCAATAATACTAACCGTGCTCCTCATGGTTTGGGGCTCGCAACCCGCCCTCTCTCAACGGGCGATGACGCTGAAGGAATGTATGGAATATGCCGTGGGGCATTCCACCAAGATGCGACTACAGGCTGCCGACCGCAGCGATGAGCAATGGAACCGACGCCAGGCCATCATGCAGGCTTTCACTCCTTCGGTGTCGGCTCAGTCCTACGCATACAACCAGTATGGTCGAAACCTTGACCCCGAGTCGAACACCTACAACACCATTGCCACCTTCCATAACGGCTTCTCTG